>NC_008783.1:0-250000 GCF_000015445.1 Bartonella bacilliformis KC583
TTCATTACTTATTTGTAAAGCTTCTCTTTACAAAAGTCTCTTGTATTTTCCAAATAAATCTCCATAATAGGAGCAGTATTTTAAAATTCTGCCAATGGAGCTTAAGAGTGTTTATATCCGCCCTACCAAAGCTCATATAGAACTCATTTAAAGGGTGTGATCCTTTTGAGTCTTGAGTCCCACAACAGAACGTATGCTAAAGGATTTTTATTATGGCTGATTTCAAAAATTTACGCTCGGCATCTGTTTCTCATGCCGATGCATCAATTGATCAAGGATTGCGTAGTTATATGCTAAGCGTTTACAATACAATGGCCATTGGTCTACTTGTTACAGCCGCTGCAGCTTATGCAATTGCATCATTGACCACAACAACAGATATGAACCTAGCGGCTGCCCAAATCAATAGCAGTGTTTACCTAACATCTTTTGGGGTAGCGTTTTATACATCACCTTTATCCTATGTTATTATGTTTTCGCCGCTTATAGCTGTTTTGTTTCTTAGTTTTAAAATTAATACGCTCAGCACAAGTGCTGCTCGTAGTCTCTTTTATGGCTATGCAATGCTTGTTGGCTTGTCATTATCATCAATTATTTTGCGTTACACACCAGAAAGTATTGTACAAACATTTGTTATCACCGCTGCAGCTTTTGGTTCTCTTTCGCTTTATGGTTACACCACAAAGCGTGATCTTACTGCTATGGGTTCATTCCTATTCATAGGTATGATTGGTTTGATGCTTTCCATGATTATTAATATTTTTCTTGGATCCGATGCTTTGCAATTTGCTATCTCTGTGATTGGCGTTTTGATTTTCGCTGGTTTAACAGCTTACAATACACAAACCATTAAGACTATGTATTATGAAGGCGATGAAGATGACACCCGTGGTCGTAAGATTATTATGGGCGCATTAAATCTTTATCTTGATTTCATCAATATGTTTGTTTTCTTGTTGCAATTTCTTGGTTCAAACCGTGATTAATTCAAAGACATTTTTATTTGAAAGCCCTACTTCCTTTAAGAAGTAGGGCTTTTTATTTTTTAATAAGCACTTTCTTTTACCTTAACCATGTTAGGAAAATATCCAAAATAGTAAAAAAATGACAAAAAAGCCTAATAAGTTAAGATTTCACTGGCCTACCAAATTTATTGAGAATAAATTTTATAATCCTTTCTTAAGTGCACTCCATAAGCGCTGTGGTTACCAGTCAAATACAACGAACCATCAGGCTAGCTACGACCTTGTAGCCGCTTCTTACAATGTTCATAAATGTGTAGGTGTTGATAAAGTTTTTAACCCCACTCGTATTGTGCGTGTTATTGCTGAACTACAAGCTGATATTCTCGCTCTCCAAGAAGTGGATAAGCGTTTTGAGGAACGTATCGGTTTTATTGATCTTGAATTTCTAAAATCTGAAACAGATCTAACTTTAGTCCCTTTAAACACAAAGTCACCCCATGGTCACGGTTGGCATGGCAATGCTCTTTTTTTACGCCAAGGACACGTGCGTGATATTTTGCAAATCAATTTACCCGGCATTGAACCACGTGGTGCCGTGATTGCAGAATTAGAAATGAATATGGGAGCTATTCGTGTTATTGCCGCTCATTTTAGTTTATTGCGTCATTCTCGTAATAAACAAGTAAAAATGCTTCTTGCGTTGCTGCAAAAACGCCCCTTTATGCCTACACTCATCATTGGTGATCTTAATGAATGGCGTGTTGGAAAAAGATCATCATTGCATCATTTTTCTCTTTATTTTGATACCACACTTGGAGTTGTACCAAGCTTTCCCTCTCGCTTTCCTTTTCTTGCTCTTGATAGGGTTTTTGCTTTCCCTCATCAATTAATAACAGGCGTTGAAAGTCATCTCTCTCCTCTGGCCCGTATTGCCTCGGATCATTTACCTATTAAGGCTTATCTTGATCTTGGCAATACAATAACTTCTCTTAAGAATAAAGAAGCTAATGCGCTTCATCCCAATTTTGAGCAACCATGACCTTCACTTCAAGCGGCACAGATAAGGATAATGCTGGCATTGTGGCATTTTCCATCACCTTTTTAACAATAGCTTTAGTTTTTTCACTTTCAGCTTTCGGTATTTCAAAAATTAGTTCATCATGAACTTGCAGCAACATTTTAGCAGACAGTCCTTCTTTTTCTAAAGCACCTTCCATTTGTATCATAGCACGGCGAATAATATCTGCTGCTGATCCCTGAATAGGTGCATTGATAGCAGCACGTTCATTAAAAGCACGGACTTGTCGATCTCTTGCCTTTATCTCTGGATAATGGATACGACGTCCAAAAATAGTCTCTACGTAACCATGTTGACGTGCAAATATTTTCGTCGCTTCCATATAAGATTGAATTCCTGGAAATCTCTCAAAATAGACACGAATATAGTGGCTTGCTTCTTCCCGAGAAATACCAAGTTGATTTGCTAAACCAAAAGCTGATATACCGTAAATAATGCCAAAATTAATCGCCTTTGCACGACGACGTACATCTGAGGACATTCTCTCTATCGCAACACCAAACATCTGGGACGCAGTCATAGCATGAATATCTTGCCCTTGTGCAAAAGCTTCTTTTAACGCAGTAATATCCGCAATATGTGCAAGAAGGCGCAATTCAATTTGGCTATAATCAGCTGATAAGAGCAGACAGCCTTCAGAAGCAATAAAAGCTGTTCGAATTTTACGCCCCTCAATAGTCCGAATTGGAATGTTTTGTAAATTAGGCTCTGAGGATGATAACCGCCCTGTTGATGTTGTTGCGAGAGAATAATTTGTATGAACACGCCCCGTTTTAGGCGAGATATAAGAGGGCAAAGCGTCTGTATAGGTAGATTTTAACTTTGCAATTTGGCGCCAATCAACAATTTTACGTGGCAACATATGACCCTCAGCAGCCAATTCCTCCAAGATCTGTGCAGAAGTTGACCACTGCCCACCTTTTGTTTTAGCCCCTCCAGGCAAACCAATTTTACTAAAGAGTATATCCCCCAGTTGTTTTGGTGAAGCAATATTAAATTGTTCACCAGCCAGCTGATAAATTTCTTCTTCTAAACTTAAAGCAGCTTGTGCTAATTCGCCTGAAAGACACGATAAGATCTGCCGATCAACAAGAATGCCGCGTTCTTCCATTCTTGCAAGAACCTCTATTAAAGGTCGATCAAGACGTTCATAGATCTTTGTCATCCCCTGTGCAACAAGCTGTGGTTTCAAAACTTGCCATAAACGTAGCGTTATATCTGCATCTTCTGCTGCATAAAGAGTTGCCTGTTTCAAATCCACTTGTGCAAAAGAAACAATCTTTTTTCCATCACACGTTAAATTCTTGTAAGCAATTGGTGTATGCCCAAGCCAGCGTTCAGACAAAACATCCATACCATGTGTCGATATTCCGGCATCTAAAACATAGGACAAAAGCATTGTATCATCGAAAGAACGTATCGTAATATCGTATTGCCTCATAACCAACCAGTCATATTTCATGTTCTGACCAATTTTGAGCACTGCCTGATTTTCTAGTATCGGCTTTAAAAGCGCTAAAGCCCTTTGTGTCTCAATTTGTCCAACAATACGCTCTCCTCCAAAAAGATCGTTTCCTCCTTCAATATGTTCCAAGGGTATATAGGCAGCTTTATTAGGCTGTAATGCCAATGAAAAACCGACAAGTTTGGCTTGCATAGGATCAAGAGACGTTGTTTCCGTATCAAAGGAAAAATAGCCTTGTTCTTCTGCTTCCAATAACCACTTTTTCAAAATATCTTCATCAAGAAGAGTTTCATAAGCATCTCTTGTGATAACTTGGGTAAAAGCTTGTTCTTTACGTTTTTGCGCTAAAAATTGTGGGCAATTTTCAGAAGAAGTATGAGATAACGCTGCGTCAGCTTTTTGAACATCTAGATCAGGCCCATGAACAGTCTCTGTCCACTCAGTCTCTACATCACATGCCTCGATAATCGTTGCATCACACTCGGTGGCTTCTGCAACACGACGAGTCAGTGTTGTAAATTCCATAGCTTTTAGAAAAGCAATCAAGCGTGGACCATCTTGTGGCTCCAAAATAAAACTATCTAAATCATTATCTATAGGAACATCTGTTTTAAGCTTGACCAATACGCGGGAAATCTCTGTTTGCTTACCGTAAGTTTGAATATTTTCACGTCGTTTTGTTTGCTTAATTTCTGACACATGTTGCAACAAAAGATCGAGAGACCCAAACTGATTCAATAATTGAGCCGCAGTTTTGGGACCAATACCTGGTATACCCGGTATATTATCGACTGGATCTCCAGTTAAAGCTTGTAAGTCGACCATCTTGTCAGGTGTTACACCCCATTTTTCCACAACCTCAGCAACCCCTATATGTTTGTCTTTCATCCCATCATACAGGGACACATGTGCATTCACCAATTGCATTAAATCTTTATCAGAAGAAATAATGGTTGTCTTTGCACCAACTTGAGTTGCTAAATGTGCATAAGTCGCAATTAAATCATCAGCTTCAAACCCTTCTTTTTCGATACAAGGCACATTAAAAGCCTTGGTAGCTTGCCTTATCAAAGAGAATTGAGGGATAAGATCGTCAGGAGGCGTTGCCCTATTAGCTTTATATTCAGGATAAATTTGCTTACGAAACGTATGAGATGAATGATCAAAAATAACAGCAAAATGTGTCGGAGTGAGACCAACAGCAGTGTTACGGGCATCACAGAGTAATCTCCATAGCATATTACAAAAGCCAGAGACAGCTCCCACAGGAAGTCCATCTTTTTTGCGCTTTAAGGGTGGAAGAGCATGATAAGCACGAAAAATGTAGCTTGATCCATCAACCAAAAAAAGGTGATCATTTATTTTCATAATCGTTACATCTCTCCCTTTAAACCTAGAGCAGGTTCAACTTTATACTTTTTTTGATATTTTTCAAAAATTTATTAAATTGCCTCTGAAAAGCCATTTTTTTGTTTTTATAAAACACTATGCCGTTACGGTTTAGAGTCAGTACCGAGAGCTTTTCTTTGCTATTATAGAGGGTGCTATTGCTTTCATTTACTCCTTCTATAGTAGCTGAAGGTACAGTGTAACGGTTAGGTCGTTGTGGTGTCCCCCTCCCCACAACGACCAATTTTAGGAGTAGTTTCTCAAAGGGCTATATTCTTCTTAAGGGATCTTGAACTGATTCCATAAAGCTTTTTTGCCTATTTGGTTGACCAGGTCAGCATGCATGCTTTTTTCTTGTTCACTTAACCTTGGAGGCAGGGCCTGTGGGCGAATTTTAAAGACATAAGAAATATTGCTGCCATTTTCAGTGTTTAAATGACGACCATTACTGTTATAAAATCCTAATGTTCCCTGTTTACCCCCAATTAATTCAATATAGACATCAGCAAGAATTTCTGCATCAAGAAGAGCACCATGAAGAATACGGTGACTATTATCAATCCCAAAACGTTTACATAAAACATCAAGAGAATTAGGCCCCATAGGAAATTTTCGCCGCGCCATAGCTAATGTGTCGATGACATTATCAATGCTGATCAGTGGCTTATTTACCCGTTTTAATTCTGCATTAAGAAAGCTAATATCAAAATTTGCATTATGAGCAATCATCATTGCGCCATCTATAAATTCTAGAAGCTCATCAGCAATATCATCAAATTTTTTTTCACCTTTTAAACGCTCATTGGTCAATCCGTGGATTGCGACAACCTCGTCAGGAATAATAACCCCTTGCGGATTCAAATAGACATGGAATTGGCGTCCTGTAAGATAACGATCAACCATTTCCACACAACCGATTTCAATAATACGGTCGTTATCTTTATCTAAACCTGTTGTTTCAGTATCAAAAATAATTTCACGCATTGCTTTAATTCTTTAAAGAAGGGTCTTTTGATAATTTTTTTATCACATGCAAAACTTGTTTGCGTGTATCCTCTAAATCTTTCCCTGTATCAATGACAAAATCAGCACGCTCTTTTTTTTCTTCATCAGACATTTGTCGATTATTGAGAATTGCAAATTTCTCCTCACTCATATTCGGACGACTCATTGCGCGTTTCTTTTGTATTTCTGGTGGTGCAGAAACAACAACCACACTATCTACTCGACTTTCACTTTTTGTTTCAAAAAGAAGTGGAATATCAAGCACAACTAATTCTTTTCCTTGTTGGCGTGCTTTTTCAATAAATTTTTGTTCTTTTTTCCGTACCAAGGGATGAATTGTTTTTTCTAGTATTTGTAGTTTTTCATGATCTTTGGCCAAAATTTTAGAAAGCTCTTGGTTATTCACCCGGCCATTTTCAACAACATCAGGAAAAATACGCGCTATAAGTGACACAGTTGGATTACTTTTATAAAGCTGTTGTACAGCTTCATCCGCACTAAAGACAGGAATACCAGCTTGTTTAAAAA
Source organism: Bartonella bacilliformis KC583 (assembly GCF_000015445.1). Lineage (NCBI taxonomy): Bacteria > Pseudomonadati > Pseudomonadota > Alphaproteobacteria > Hyphomicrobiales > Bartonellaceae > Bartonella > Bartonella bacilliformis. The sequence continues at coordinate 6,431 of NC_008783.1, forward strand.
AACTCGCCGTTGTTGATTTTCCCATAGCAATTGATCCAGTCAATCCTATAATTTTCATCCCCTATTTTCACCCATATCTTCTAAAATTGCTGCCCGTAATTCTTTTGTTACTGATGGTCTCACTCCAAACCATTTTTCAAAGCCAGGAACAGCCTGGTGTAAGAGCATACCAAGTCCGTTGACTGTTTTTAAACCATGGGCTTTTGCTTGTTGTAAAAAAGGTGTAATCAACGGAGTATAGACAACATCTGTTACCAATGCTGTTGGTTTTGTTTTGTGAAAATCAAAAAAAGCCCCGTTTTCTCTTTCACTAAAGTTTATCATATCCATAGAAGTCGTATTCACAATTAAATCTGCCTGACGAGCTTTTTCACAAGAGCTACACCAATCATAGACTTTTATAGTAGATTTTCCGAAATATTCAGCTAAATCATCTGCATTTTTTTTTGTACGATTGAACAAAAAAATACGCTCAAATTTTCGTTTTTTTAAAGCGTAGATAATAGCACGCGCTGCACCCCCAGCACCGAAAACAAGAGCCGTTTCCCCAGCCCAACCAGGAACAAAATCATCAAGATTAGCACTAAAACCATAAGCATCACTATTTGTAGCAAGAAGTTTTTTCCCTTCAATCCACAATGTATTCGCAGCACCAATAGCTGTTGCTATTCCATCTTTATAATCTGCTAAACGAAAAGCTTCTTGTTTATGTGGTGAAGTAACATTACCTCCCAAAAAATTCCCTTTTTTTATTGATGCAATAAAATTACTAAATTCTCTGACTGTTACTTCTTCTGAAACAGATTCCCCCTGTAAACCATAGTATTTAAGCCAAAACTTATGAATTTTTGGTGATTTTGAATGATGAATAGGATAACCAACAACAAAAACACGTGAACATATTTTCTTGTGATCTACTAAATCAACCATCAATAACCCCGAGATGACGTAATTTAGCTAACAAAGGCAATAAGGGTAAGCCAATAATCGTGAAATAATCTCCCTCTATTTTTTCAAAAAGATGAATTCCTTCCCCTTCTATCTGATATATCCCTAAACTCTTGAGTACATCCATCCCTACATGCTCTAAATAACGCTCAATGAATTTTGATGAAAGAAAACGCATTGTCATGTGAACACTAAAAACTTCAGACCAGATTTCTTGGCCATTTTGGACTAAAGCTACTGCACTATGAAGAGAATGTGTTTTCCCTGATAAACTATGCAAACGTTGATGTGCTTCTTTCCTGTTTGTAACTTTATGAAAAACCTGACCTTCTAAATCAAGAACCTGATCACAACCAATGATCAATGTATTAGGAAAGCGATCAGAAACATTTTTTGCTTTAGCAATTGCAAGAAAACGGCTAAGCTCTTTTGGAGTTTTAGTGCCTATTTTTTTTTCCACTTCTCGTTCATCAAAAGAAGCTCCTTCAACGGAAAAATTCAAACCGGCATTTTTTAATAGTTGCGCACGATGAAAACTACGAGATGCTAAAATTAACGTATTTTTTTTCATAGAATTTCTCTTAATTTTTCTTCACGAAATCGTGATAAAAGCTCAAAAACTGCAGCTGCAGTTTCTTCAATAGAGCGCCTTGTAACATCAATTATAGGCCAACCAAAACGTTCACAAATGCGTTTTGCATAAGTTAATTCTTCAGCTATGTTGACACGATCAGTGTATCTTTCAATAGAAACATCCTTTCCTAATTCTCTATTTTGACGAACATGTGAAATCCGTTCAGCTGAAGCAATTAAACCAATAATTAGGGAATTTTTTTCTTCTAAAAGAGCCTTTGGTAAGTCAATTCCTGGAATAAGAGGCACATTGGCAGTTTTTATTCCGCGATTTGCTAAATAAATACTGGTTGGTGTTTTAGAAGTTCTTGAAATTCCTACAAGAATAACATCCGCATTGAATAAGTCATCTGAAGATTGTCCATCATCATGTTCTATTGTAAAATCTAATGCTTCAATCCGACGAAAATAATCTGTATTAAGGTCATGCTGTGCACTAACGCGCAAGTTTTTTGGTGTTCCAAGATAAGACTGAAAAACATTTAAAACTGGATCGAGGACAGCAGCACAGGGAACTCCTATTTTTGTGCATTCTCTACTAAGAAGCTGTTTAATTTCTTGATCAATGATTGTGTAAAGAACAATTCCCGGTTCTCTTTGAATTTCATCAAGAACTCGCTGCAACTGTGTTTTATTGCGAATCATTGGATAAATATGTTCTATCGGCTGAATTGTAGGATATTGCGAGGCTACAGCCTTTCCAGCAGATATTAATGTTTCCCCCGTTGCATCAGAAACCATATACAAATGAAAGAAGTTTTTTTCTTTTTTCATGTAAATTTTAACGTCTTGTTAATAGATGTGTATATAATTTTAAAGCTTTTCGAAAAATAAAAACTCAGAGAAAATTTTTCACTCTTATGCACAAATCGAAAAACTATAATAAACAAATCTCTTTTATCAACAAAGAGTGGGGATAATATCTCTAACATATTTTTATTATTTCTTTTTTTATTTCTTTTTTTGAAAAAAAATTGAGGATAAGTAGACTATAAATAATAATTCACATTAAACACAGTTTTAAATAAGAATAATCCTCTCTTCCTTTTAAAATATATTTTTTATAAAAATTTTGAAAATAAAAATCCTATTGATAAATAATCTTTTTAAAACTGGGAAAAGGTATTAATCTGCAATCATATAGAAAACAAACAGACTATTTCTTTCAGATTTGTTTTAAAAAATTTTCTCATGTGAGATAAACTAATTATTTTATGTAATTCTTAAGATTATACGTAAAAATAAGGTATAAGAGCACCTCTTGCAGTTTAGGAAAGTTAAGTGTATGATGCCTTTATCCCAAAAGAGTGTCCATTCTCTAATTTTTCCCAAAAAAGTTGGATCTTTTCGAAAATAATTCCCTATTCTAAATTTTAAAGAGAACATTTCATGCAAGAAATGAAACTACAAGAACTTAAAAGTAAAAGCCCTGTTGAGCTTATCTCTTTTGCCGAAACACTGGAAGTTGAAAACGCTTCACTGATGCGTAAACAAGAATTGATGTTCGCCATCTTGAAAAAGCTCGCTTTGCAAGACGTAGAAATTATTGGGGAGGGCGTTGTTGAAGTTTTACAAGATGGATTTGGATTTTTACGATCTGCTGATGCTAATTATCTTCCAGGGCCTGATGATATTTATATTTTACCCTCACAAATTCAATCTTTTTCTCTAAAAACAGGGGATACTGTTGAAGGCCCTATACGCGGTCCGAAAGAGGGAGAACATTATTTTGCTCTCCTTAAAGTGAATAAAATAAATTTTGAAGATCCTGAGAAAATTCGCTATAAAATTCATTTTGACAATCTTACACCTCTTTATCCAAATGAGCCTTTCCGAATGGAAATTCAAGATCCTACGGAAAAGGATATATCATCACGAATTGTTGATTTAATATCTCCACTAGGAAAAGGTCAGCGAGGATTGATTGTAGCTCCTCCTAGAACAGGAAAAACAGTTTTATTACAAAATATAGCTCATTCTATTACAACTAATCACCCTGAATGTTATCTTATTGTTCTTTTGATTGATGAACGTCCGGAAGAAGTTACAGATATGCAGCGTTCTGTAAAGGGAGAAGTGGTTTCTTCTACCTTTGATGAACCGGCAATACGTCATGTACGTGTAGCTGAAATGGTTATTGAAAAAGCTAAGCGTTTGGTTGAATATGGGCGTGATGTTGTTATTCTTCTTGATTCAATTACCCGTCTTGGGCGAGCGTACAACACCGTTGTTCCTTCATCAGGAAAGGTTTTGACAGGTGGTGTTGATGCCAATGCTTTGCAACGTCCAAAGCGCTTTTTTGGTGCAGCACGTAATATCGAAGAAGGTGGATCTTTAACTATTATTGCGACAGCCCTAATTGATACGGGTAGTCGTATGGATGAAGTTATTTTTGAAGAATTTAAAGGAACAGGGAATTCGGAAATTGTTCTTGATCGTAAGGTTTCTGACAAACGTATTTTCCCAGCTATGGATGTTTTAAAGTCAGGAACGCGTAAAGAAGATCTTTTAGTAGCACGTCAAGATTTGCATAAAATTTTCGTACTTCGTCGTATTTTAGCTCCGATGAATATAACAGATGCAATGGAATTTTTGATTGATAAATTGAAACATACAAAAAATAATAGTGAATTCTTTGATTCAATGAATACTTAGAAACATAATATTTAAAAATTTAGGATTAATCCTGTGGATACAATCTTTGCTGTTTCAAGTGGGTTATTGCCTTCAGGCGTCGCAGTCATAAGAGTTTCTGGTCCTCGTGTTGTTGATATTGTAAAAACGCTTTGTGGTTGTTTGCCTAAAGCGCGTTTTATGCATCACGGGGATCTTATTGCACGTGATGGTAGTTTTTTGGATTCCGCTTTAACTGTTTTTTTCCCCCGTCCTCATAGTTTTACAGGAGAGGATTGTGCAGAATTTCATTTGCATGGAGGAAAAGCCGTTGTTAATCGCTTTCTTGATGAATTATCTACATTTACTGGATGTCGTCTTGCAGAAGCAGGCGAATTTTCACGTCGAGCATTTATTGAGGGAAAAATAGATCTCGTTCAAGCAGAAGGTCTTGCTGATTTAATAGAAGCAGAGACAGAAAGCCAAAGACGTTTAGCTGTTATGGGTGCAAATGGTCATCTGACAGAGCTTTATCGTCATTGGCGCAATAAACTTATGACAGCACGCGCTTTGATTGAAGCAGAGCTTGACTTTTCTGATGAGGCAGATGTTTCTAATTTTTCCTCTGATAAAGTCTGGCAAAATATGCAGGAGCTCAGCGATTCACTTTGTGAACATATAGCTGAAGGAGAACGCGCGAATATTTTACGTGATGGAATAAAAGTCGTTATTGTAGGTGTTCCAAATTCTGGAAAATCAAGCATTATCAACCGTCTTGCAGGAAGACCTGTAGCTATTGTGACTGAAGAGGAAGGAACAACACGTGATGCTTTAGAGGTCAGATTAATTCTCGGTGGCTTACCTGTTTTAGTAATGGATACTGCTGGTTTTAGGGAAACAGAAAGCAAAATCGAACAATTAGGAATAGATATTGCAAAGCAACATGTTTTGGATGCTGATCTTGTGATTTTGGTTGATGACATGAAAAATCCTCAAAAAATCTCTTTACCAAATACATCAGCTGAAATATGGCGTGTTGGTAATAAACTTGATATTTGTGAAGGTGATAAAACGCGTTGGCCCATACAATTTTCAGCATTGAATGGTTTAAATTTTGATTATTTTTTAAAAGAAATAGAATCTTTTTGTTTGCATCGTATTGCTGAGATTGGAAATATTTTTCCAGCACGAAAAAGGCAGATTCAGTTATTGAAAGAGGCTGTTAAAGAAATTGATTCTTCAATAAATTATACTTTTCTTGATTTAAGTTTACGTGCAGAGCATCTTCGCCGTGCTAGTGATGCTCTTGGACGAATTACAGGCGATATTGATGTTGAGGATTTGCTTGATATTATTTTTTCACAATTTTGTATTGGTAAATAATGTTTCACGTGAAAAATTAATTATTTCATAGACATCTTTATAAGATCATGTATTTTAGGACTCTGTTTCACGTGAAACTTTACGGATGATTCTTTATGGAATGATCAAATGCAATCATATGACGTTATTATCGTTGGAGGGGGGCATGCTGGCTGTGAAGCTGCTTCAGCTTCTGCACGCACTGGAGCACGGACGGCACTCGTTACATATCGCTTATCGGACATGGGGACAATGTCTTGTAATCCAGCTATTGGTGGACTTGGAAAAGGACATCTGGTCCGCGAGATAGACGCTTTAGATGGCTTAATGGGGCGAGCTGCGGATTTTGCAGGAATACAATTTCGACTTCTTAATCGACGTAAAGGACCAGCAGTAAGGGGACCACGTACACAAGCTGATCGACAATTATACAAAAAAGCAATTCAAAAGCTTTTACGAGAGCAAGATAATTTATTTATCATTGAAGATGAAGTTGTTGACATAATTGTTAAAAATAATCGCGTTTCAGGTGTTTTTTTAAAAAATCAAGGAAATATTTTTTCTGGTGCTGTCGTTTTAACAACAGGGACATTCTTAAATGGTCTTATTCATATAGGTGATAAAACGTGGCCTGCTGGACGTATGGGTGAACAGGCAAGTGTGCAACTTGCTGAACGCTTAAAAAATTATGGGATCAGTTTTGGGCGATTAAAAACAGGAACTCCTGCCCGTCTTAGTAAAAAAACAATTCGCTGGGATGTTCTTCCTAAACAACAAGCTGATGAAGATCCAGTTCCTTTTTCTTTTTTAACAGAAAAAATTAAACAACCTCAGATTGAATGTGCAATAACACGTACAAATGCACAAACACATCACATTATTAGTGAAAATATTCACCGTTCTGCTTTATATTCTGGAGCTATTGAGGGAGTTGGGCCTCGTTATTGTCCTTCAATTGAAGATAAGATTATTAAATTTGGTGAACGTGATGGACATCAAATTTTCTTAGAACCAGAAGGATTAGAGGATGACGTTATTTACCCTAATGGTATATCGACCTCTCTTCCTGAGGATGTACAAATTTCTTTATTAAAAACAATAGAAGGGCTAGAAAATGTTAATGTTTTGCAGCCCGGTTATGCTATTGAGTATGATTTTATTAATCCACAATATCTTAGTAAAACCCTAGAATTACGATCTTTACCGGGATTATTTTTAGCTGGCCAAATTAATGGTACAACGGGATATGAAGAAGCTGCAGCACAAGGCCTTTTAGCTGGACTGAACGCTGCACGCCAAGTTGGGGGATTAGACGAAATTATCTTAAGTCGTTCTACGGCTTATATTGGTGTGATGATAGATGATTTAATTTCACGTGGAGTTTGTGAACCTTATCGAATGTTTACATCACGTGCTGAATTTCGTTTATCTTTGCGTGCTGACAATGCTGATGCTCGTTTAACACCTTTGGCACAAGAATGGGGTATTGTCAGCCATAAACGTTGGACATGCTATCAAAATAAACAGCAACGCCTTGATCATGCAAGATCAATCTGCCAAAAGCTTTTTTTGACTCCTAATGAAGCGTCTGCTCATGGATTACAAATAAATAATGATGGAGTTCGGCGTTCAGCTTATAGTCTTTTATCTTATCCTAACATGAATGTCGCACGCCTTACAGACTTTTGGCCACAATTGCACTCAATTGATGCTAAAACAGTTGAATCTTTAGAAATTGAGGCGCAATATGCGGTTTATTTAGAAAGACAAAAGCAAGATATTGCAGCTCTTCAAAGAGATGAAAGTTTAGAAATTCCCTCATCTCTTAATATTCAGGCTATTTATGGTCTTTCAAATGAGTTAAAAACAAAAATTCAGAAAATATCACCGCGTTCGATAGCAGATGCACAAAAAATTGATGGTATGACACCAGCAGCATTATCATTAATTATTACATATATTCAACGTCAACGACGCGAAAAGGGGAAATTGGCTTAATGGTTGTTTTGGTAGAACAAAAATATCAGGAGCTTTTAAATATGTTACCCTCTGTTTCACGTGAAACGATGGAAAATTTAATACAGTTTGAATCTCTTATCATTCAGTGGAATGCACATATTAATTTGATATCTGCTGCAACAGTACCATTTTTATGGACACGTCATATCTTAGATTCTGCGCAGATTTATCCTTTATACAGTCAATGTTTACATTGGTGTGATTTGGGTTCAGGAGGAGGATTCCCCGCTATTGTTATTGCTATCTTTCTTAAAGAAAAACAAAAAGGACACATTGATTTGATTGAAAGTAATGGAAAAAAAGTTGCTTTTTTACGAACAGTTATTGCTCAACTTAATCTTCCAGCAACTGTATATCATTGTAGAATTGAAGATGTTTATCAAAAAATCAATGCGCCAGAAATTATAACAGCACGAGGTTTAGCTTCATTAAATACTCTTTTGCAGCTAACATTTCCTTGGTTAAAACAAAAAACAATTGCTCTTTTGCAAAAAGGTAGGGATTACGCTATAGAAGTAGAAAATGCTTATGCCAATTGGCGCTTTAATTTACTGAAACATCAAAGTAAAATTGATGAAAATTCTGTTATTTTAGAAATTTCTCATGTTCGATCATGTCAAGGATAAACAAGATGAACGAAACACGGATCATCGCTGTTGCAAACCAAAAAGGTGGGGTCGGTAAAACAACTACAACAATTAATCTCGCAACAGCTTTAGCAGCTATTGGGAAAAATGTTCTTATTATGGATATTGATCCACAAGGTAATGCGAGTACAGCTCTGGGAATTGATCGTAATAATCGTCCTTTATCATCGTATGATGTTTTAGTTTCTGGAGTTTCAATTGCAAAGGCTGCTTTAAAAACGGTTGTTCCTAACCTGCATATTGTGCCTTCTACACTTGATCTTTTAGGTGTAGAAATGGAAATTGCTTCATCATTAGATCGTATTAAACGGTTGCGTAAAGCGCTTTGTGATGACCAAAAAGTCGCCAAAAAATTTAATTATATTTTGATAGATTGTCCTCCTTCACTTAACCTTTTGACATTAAACGCTATGGGGGCTGCGGATTCTGTTTTAGTACCGATGCAATGCGAATTTTTAGCGCTTGAAGGTTTAAGTCAGTTGCTTGAAACAGTAAAACAGGTGCGATATGCTCTGAATCCATCTCTAGAAATTCAAGGTATTGTGTTAACGATGTATGATGGACGTAATAATCTTTCAAATCAAGTTGTTGAAGATGTGCGCTCTTTTATGGGAGAAAAAGTTTATCGTACCGTTATTCCGCGTAATGTACGTGTATCTGAAGCCCCTTCTTTTGGTAAGCCAGCATTGCTTTATGATCTTAAATGTGCAGGGAGCCAGGCTTATTTACGATTAGCATCAGAAGTTATTCAACGTGAAAAACAAGCAGAAGCAGCTGCTTAAAAAATACAAGAAACGTGATTTATTGTAAAAATAAATTCAAAGAGCGAAGTTATGAATGAGGATCAATCAAAAAAGAGACTGGGACGTGGGTTGGCAGCGTTAATTGGAGATATCAATTTGGATGGTAATTCTGTATATCAATCAGAATATCAACCAGATTTCTCCGGATTGTCTGTTAAGTCAGAGATTGCTTTTGAAAAAATCGTTTCTATTGAGCTTATTTCACCCAACCCATGCAATCCGCGGCGCTATTTTACCGATTTAGAACTTGATGATTTAGCGCAATCAATTCGCCAACATGGTGTTATTCAGCCTATCGTTGTAAGGCCTTCGCGTAATTATCCAAACCGGTTTGAATTAATTGCTGGTGAACGGCGATGGCGTGCTGCACAGCGAGCAAATTTAAGTCAACTGCCCGTTATTATTCGCGATGTGGATGATAAGACAGCTTTAGAATTAGCCATTATTGAAAATATTCAACGCACGGATCTCAATTCTATTGAAGAAGGGAAGGGATATGAACTTTTGCTCAATGAGCATGGTTATACTCAAGTGGAGCTTGCGCAGATTATCGGAAAAAGTCGCAGCCATATTGCAAATACTCTCCGCTTATTAAAACTTCCACCTGAAGTGCAACAATTTGTGATAGAAGGTCAACTTTCAGCAGGTCATGCACGTTGTCTTATCACAGTTGATAATCCACGAGATTTAGCTAACAAGATTATTCGTGAAGGTCTTTCTGTACGTCAGGCAGAAATGCTTGCTAATGAACGAATGGACTCTGAAAATAAAAAGAAAATTGTAAAAGAAAAAGATGCAGAAACAGAATCTTTAGAAAAATTACTTTCCGATATCATTGGAATGAAAGTTATTATTCAGCATAGCAAAAAAGGCGGAAATTTAAAAATTCATTATTCTTCGTTAGAGCAGTTAGACGATATTTGTCGACGTTTGCAAGATTAATCAATAGTCTAAAAAAGCACGAATTCTGTTAATATGTTTTTGACCAAATTTTAAATTATCTTGAAATACGGTAGTTGTTTCGTCGAAAAAAGCATCCGTATCTTCGAGTGCCGTGACTGCTATCAATGTTGCTTGCAGCGCGATAAAGCCTATAACGTAATCTTTAGGAGTAAGGCCATTATTGTCTAAAATTTCTTTTAAATGTGGTCGACTAGACACAAAAGCAATAAGTCCTTCAATGCTATGGTCATTTTCAGTGTGAGATGTTTGTAGTTCTGGAGGTAAATTGATAATTTTTTGTTTGGCTTTTTCCATTTTTTCAAGAAAATTTTCGGTTAAAGGATAATTGGCCACGATCTTTGGGTTGTTGGTAGGTGTCAGAATAAAGTGACCGTCTGGCTCATTTTTTATTGTTTCTTGAGCATAAGTTGCAAAAGGAAAAAGCAAAATAAAAAACACATGCAATGTAATTTTTAACATAGCTAAAAATAATCTCTTCTTTTTTGTAGGGGATGGCAAAAATCTCTTATCCATTTTATTTTTTGTTACAAACCTTCTCTATAAAGCGCTTTTTCTCCAGAAAGATAAAAGGTTTTCCTATATAAAGATTATCTAAAAAAATATAGCTTTTTGCAGGCAATAAAAAGGCATATTTTACTCTTTTTGAAGTTTTTGATTATGTATTTCAATAGTTCATAAAGAGCATTCATGTCATCACAATTTTGATGCACTTTGGAAGTGATTTTATTCAAAGTGCATCATACGCAGCTGTAACAAGCCTTTTTTATCATGAATGAACATACAAATTATCTTTTTGATAAATCAATGTTCAATCACTATGCATTCTCACCACGATAATATCTTGTGAGAAGTTTATAAAAACATTTGAAATGATGAGTCTGTGTTTAAGAATTGGATTCATCATCTTCTATCGGGGAAAAATCTGAATATTTGATAATGATAGGTAAGTGTATCATAACAAATAGAATTGTTATGGGTACAACACCAAACACTTTAAATGTAGCCCAGAAATCATTGCTAAAGTTACGCCAAATGATTTCATTCAAAAGAGCAAGAAAAGCAAAAAAGAGCGCCCAACAATAGGTAAGTATTTGCCATCCCTCATCAGTAATTTTAAAAGCAGAATCAAAAACATAACGTAATAATTGTTTTTTAAGCAATAAACTACCAAGAAGCATAAGGGAAAATAAACTATTAATAATTGTGGGTTTCACTTTAATAAAAGTATCATCCTTAAGCCAAAGGGTTAAAAAACCAAAAACGATAACCAGTAATCCTGAAATAAGGGGTATGATAGGAATGGTACGTACAATAATCCACGATAAACTGAGAGTAATAACAATCGCTACCATAAAAATAAATGTGGCAGGGTAAATAGGTTTATCAAAGTGTTTGAAAAGTTCAACATTATTGATCAACCATCTACCTTTGTAATTGGCAAGAAAAAAAATAACCAATGGTCCCATTTCCAAGAAAAATTTAAATGTAGGAGACACTTTTTGATTATTTTTGGTGTTTTGTGAATTAGATTTAAAAAGAGAGTGTTTCATGAGTATTTTCCTGTTATGGCTTGGGCAAAATCGGAGGCAGAAAAAGGTTCAAGATCCTCTGTATTTTCGCCTATACCAATGAAATAAACGGGTAATTTATATTTTGCTGCAAGAGCAACGAGAATTCCCCCCCGTGCGGTACCATCAAGCTTTGTCATAACCAAACCATTGACACCGGCAATATTACGGAAAATATCGACTTGATTAAGAGCGTTTTGCCCAGTTGTTGCGTCAAGTGTTTGGAGAATGGTGTGGGGTGCTTGAGGGTCATGTTTCCGCAAAACACGAATAATTTTCGCTAATTCGTCCATTAATTCAGTTTTATTTTGCAAACGTCCAGCTGTGTCAATGATTAATACATCGTTGTTTGCTTTTTTTGCTTTTTCATAAGCCTCAAAGGCTAAACTAGCGGCATCTGCACCAGATTGGGTTGAGACAACAGGAGCTCCTGTACGCTCACCCCAGATATGTAATTGTTCAATTGCTGCGGCACGAAATGTATCACCAGCAGCGAGCATAACTTTTAATCCATTTGAGGTTAATTTAGCCGCTAATTTTCCAATAGTTGTGGTTTTTCCGGTACCGTTTACACCAACAAACAAGATAACATGAGGTTTATAACTAAGATCAAGTTCTAACGGAATGGCAACAGGTTCAAGAACTTTTTTTATTTCATCTGCAACGATGGTATGAATATCATCTAAGGATAAGTTTTTTCCATAACGACCAGAGGACAAAATATCAGTAATATGTGAAGCTGTTTCTACACCAAGGTCGGCTTGGATAAGGATGTCCTCCAATTCTTGCAATGTGTCGGCATTGAGTTTTCGTTTGGTAAAAAGTGCACCAATAGAACCGCCTAATTGTTGCGAAGAACGTGATAATCCGTGTTTAAGGCGCTCAAACCATGCCACCTCTTTTTGTTCAACAGGAGGTGTTGGCAAGGGGGCTTCTTCTTTCTCTATGATTGTATCTGTAATGACGACTTTTTTTAAATTTGATTCGGAAGACTGAATTTCTTCACTGTGCGTCGTGGGATTTATATTGTACTCTTCCCTCTGTTTTTCCTTTTCAAGCTTTATAGAGGGATGATCGTTTTTTGTCGTTTCATTTTTAGATTTATTAAAAGAGAATATTTTTTTGATAAAAAACTTTGTCATAAGGACTTTCCTGCTCAAGCTGCATGTGATTCAAGATGTCTAGCAATTAATTTATTGCCATCGTGGTCAATAATGAGGGCTTTAACAATTGTCCCAGCTTTAGCACCTTTAATATGTGTAAGAGTATAATCTTCTGTTCGTCCAATTTCATCTCTTTCAACAAGGATTTTTTGTTTTGTATTTTGTAAATAAGAAAGATGTTTTTGGTAGGCTTTTTCACCTGCTTTGCGTAACTTTTCTGCACGCATTTTGATTGTTTCACGGTTAACTTGTGGCATGCGTGCTGCAGGAGTTCCTTTTCTCGGGCTGAAAGGAAAAACATGGAGATGTATCAAACCACAGTCATTAATCAAATTTAAGCTGTTTTGAAACATTTTTTCTGTTTCTGTTGGAAAGCCAGCAATTAAATCAGCACCATAAACCATAGAGGGGCGTTTAGCACGTAAATCTTGGCAAAATTGGATTGCATGTTCACGTAAATGCCGACGTTTCATTCGTTTTAAAATCATATTATCTCCTGCTTGTAGAGATAAATGCAAATGCGGCATTATTCTCTCTTCATAGGCTAAAAGATCGATCAATTCTTGGTCTGCTTCGATAGAATCAATAGAGGAAAGATGCAACCGTGGTAAATCAGGAATATGGTGCAAAATCGCTGAAACTAATTTTCCTAAAGTTGCTTTCCCAGGTAAGTTAGAACCGTAGCTTGTCAAATCAACACCTGTCAAAACAACTTCCTGAATACCATTATCTATAAGCCGTTTAATTTGTTCAATAATGGTCCCCATAGGAACTGAGCGTGATGGTCCACGGCCATAAGGAATGATGCAAAATGTACAGCGATGATCGCATCCATTTTGGATTTGTACAAAGGCGCGCGTGCGTCCTTCTATTGAATTAATCATATGCGGAGCATTTTTGCGCACTTCCATAATATCATTGACTCGAATTTTTTCATCATGATTAATTCCAAAATCCGGTAACTGACGGTAAGAGTGCGCATGAAGTTTATCTTCATTACCTAAAATCAGATCCACTTCCGTCATAAGGGAAAAATTGTCTGTTTCTGTTTGTGCTGCACATCCTGTAACGATGATGCGGGTGTGAGGGTTTTCACGTCTCGCTTTTCGGATAGCTTGTTTGGCTTGTCGTACAGCTTCGGAAGTGACAGCACAGGTATTAAAGATAATCGCTCCATCTTTGAGTTGATCAAGGCCAGCAGAAGAACTTTTTTGTCGTATAACTTCTGATTCATAGCTATTAAGGCGGCAACCAAATGTTACAATTTTTACCGACATCAAAGATGATCCTTTTTATAAGTCCCCGTTAGAGGGTTAAAAAGTCCACTAAATTCATGCTCTGTTGGGCCTGTCATGATGATATGTTCATCATCTCGATAGAGAATAGAGAGTATACCCTTTGGTAGATTAACGTCAATGTGGCGCTCTGTTAATCCACGGCGATAAGCAGCGACTGCACTTGCACAAGCAGCGCTACCGCATGCTTGTGTTAACCCAGCTCCTCGCTCCCACGTTCGTAAAGTTAGACTTTTCTTTGATGTTATCTGAGCAATGGAAATATTACATCTTTCTGGAAAAAGTGGATCATGTTCGAGCTTTGGTCCATATTTTTCTAATGGTATGTTTTGGATGTTACTTTCAATGAAAAAAATAGCGTGGAGATTACCAACGGAGACAAGACATGCGTCTTGTAGGGGGCCAGCTGTAATATCTACGTGATTAGTATCGATGATTTCACGTGAAACAGGCATATCTTTTGCGTTGAGATATGGACGCCCCATATCAACAGAAATGAGGCCATCAGTTTGGCGTTTACCTTCAACAATTCCAGTCGATGTTTCCAATCGAAAATTATTGCCTAAATTATGATTGGCTAACCATTCAATGACACAGCGTGTACCGTTGCCGCAAGCTTTTGCCATTGAGCCATCGGCATTCCATATTTCAATACGGAAATCCGCATCTTGAGTTGGGGGATGAATAGCCATGATTTGATCAAAGTGTGTTTGGGGGTTTGAAGCTAAAGCCTGAATTGCCTGTGGTGTGATGTTATGTATAGCTTTACGCAAATCAGCGACAATGATTTTATTTCCAAGACCGTTCATTTTGCTGAATGGTGTTTTCATAAAATTTCTCTATTTTAGTGACGCATGATCTGTATATCTGTATATAAGAGATATATGACTGAAAATTTTGTAAATTTCTAGTATTTGATAGAGATAAAGTCAGTAGTAAAAAACTATTGTTGTTTGAAAAAAGAATTTGCAATTATATTTTCATGATTTCTATTTATTAATTGTATCTAAACAAAAGTAGCTCATGATATAAGGATTGTAATCGTTTTTAGGTAAGCCTTTTATTGGTATGGGAGAGAGTAAAAGTCTATGACATGCTCAAAAATTTCATCTTTTATTATATTATCACTTATCGTTATTTTGAGTGGTTGTTCAACCCCGCAATTTAAGAGTGATAGCAGTACCCCAGACATTTTTTATCCTTTTTATTCTGCTGAGACAGTGTCAGATTCTATAATAACATCCGATTTACCCGAATCTGGAGAATTCACTTCAGTTGATGAAAAAGAAAGTCCTGACGATTCTTCACAAATGGCAAATTTTGAACCACCAAGTTATGCAATAAATTTATCTCCTGCAAGCATTGCTGGTGTATGGAATCTCTCTGTAGATAATACAGTTTGCCGAGTTGCAACACCACAAACGAAATTTGGTCAAGGATATAGTGCTCGTCCTTTATCATGTTCAAAAATATTCTCTGAGGTAAGATCGTGGGCTGTTAAGGGGAAAAAATTATATTTTTATGATGGATCTGGGCGTGTTGTTGCTGTTTTTTATTCCTTTAACGGAGGCCGTTTTGAAGGGTATATGTTTAATAATCAGCCAGCTATTTTAACCCGTTAGACCATTAAATCGTTCATAAAAAGAAGAGATATATACACGTGTATATAAAGGTTACTCTTATTGAAAGCGGTTTAAAAAGGGAATAGAGATAGATGGCTCTTGTTTCGACACGCTATAAAAAGTTAGTTTCTGAGGGAGAAATTAGTTTTGATCCAGCTCAATTGGCCCTAACAGAGCATTTTGATTATTTATTGCATAAAATTTTAACACAAAATACTTCTCAGTTTGGAGCATTTTGGCATCGTTTTAGAAAAAAGATAAAAGCATATTTCTGTGTTTCAAAACAAGTTAATACTGATAGCCACGTTCAAGGTCACATTCAAGGATTGTACATCTATGGTGAAGTAGGGCGAGGCAAAACCATGCTGATGGATTTGTTTTTTTCTTGTTTGCCACAAGGCAATAAAAAACGTTCTCATTTTAATGATTTTATGGCTGATGTCCATGAACGTGTTAATGTGCACCGTCAAGGACTTAAATCTGAAAAAACCAAACAGAATGATTCCATTCTTGCTATTGCAGAAGATCTTGCGCGAGAGGCTCGTGTGCTTTGTTTTGATGAGTTTAGTGTAACGGATATTGCAGATGCCATGATTCTTGGTCGTCTTGTAACCGCTTTATTTGATAAAGGGGTTATTTTAGTAGCAACTTCAAATGTTGCGCCTGATAACCTTTATTATAATGGTTTAAATCGCGCTCTCTTTTTGCCTTTTATTCAAGTTTTGAAGACATATGTTCACGTTATTAATCTTGATGCGAAAACAGACTATCGTCTCGAAAAGTCAAATTCGCAACATATGTATGTAACACCGTTGGGACTATCAGCAAATCAATGTATGGATAACGCGTGGATGTCGATTTTGCAGGGTCAAGAAGAAAGGTCTGAGGATATATCTGTCAAAGGGCGCTTGATTCATATCATGCGTTCTGGTGCTGGGGGTGCACGTTTCGATTATCAAGACCTTTGTGTAAAACCCTTGGCGGCAGCTGAATATTTAGCACTAGGAGAGCGTTACCATACGATTTTTATCGATAATGTTCCAATAATGGACGACGACGTTCATCGTAATGAAACAAAACGGTTTATTTTGCTTATCGATGTTCTTTATGAGCGCCATATAAGGTTGTTTATGTCAGCAGCAGCAGAACTTGAGAGTTTATATAGAGGGCGTTTGTCAACGACAGAAGGTTTCGAGTTTCAAAGAACACAGTCACGTCTTTTTGAAATGCAAAGCCAGGATTATCTAACTGTTTGGGCAGAACGATTTTTTGCAGGAAAAAGCGACCTCTTTACCTTTACGTAAAATGTTTAAATATAGCCCTTTAAATTTAAAAATATTGTATAACTTATTGTGTTTTTTTAAGTTCATCTTATCGATGAAATATGATAAGTCTCTAACAGTTGTTTTGAGAAATCTTATGTTATCTCAATAGATAAGGGAACTTTGATAAATCGTAATACTCTCTCATTTTTGATAGGTGTATTGAAAGTGGGGTAGAGTGAAGGGCTTAATATTTTGGCGTAGAGGAATTTGCGCCTAATCATCTGGTAGAAGTGAGAGAAAACAGGAATGAAACGGAAGAAAATAGCTCTTATTGGTTCAGGTATGATTGGTGGCACTTTAGCGCATATGATTGGGCTTAAAGAGCTGGGTGATATTGTCTTGTTTGATGTTGCAGAAGGGTTACCGCAGGGTAAGGCTCTGGATATTGCTGAATCTTCACCAGTTGATGGTTTTGATATCAACTTAACAGGTGCTAACGCTTATGAGGCTATAGAAGGAGCTGATGTTATCATTGTAACAGCAGGTGTTGCACGTAAGCCTGGTATGAGCCGTGATGATCTTTTAGGTATCAATTTAAAAGTTATGGAACAGGTTGGTGCGGGAATTAAAAAATATGCGCCTTCAGCATTTGTTATCTGTATTACCAATCCTCTTGATGCGATGGTTTGGGCATTGCAAAAATTTTCAGGATTGCCAGCACAAAAAGTTGTCGGTATGGCCGGTGTTCTTGATTCGGCTCGCTTTCGTTATTTCTTATCTCAAGAATTTAACATCTCTATTAAAGATATTACAGCCTTTGTTCTCGGTGGGCATGGCGATTCAATGGTGCCGTTAGTCCGCTATTCAACAGTGAGTGGTATCCCTTTACCTGATCTTGTAAAGATGGGCTGGACGACACATGAAAAAATAGATCAAATTGTTCAGCGTACGCGTGATGGTGGTGCAGAAATTGTGAGTTTGTTAAAAACGGGTTCTGCTTTTTATGCACCGGCTTCTTCTGCTGTTGCTATGGCCGAGGCTTATTTGAAAGATACTAGGCGTGTTCTTCCTGTTGCTGCCCGTCTTTCTGGTGAATATGGAATTAAAGATATGTATGTAGGGGTTCCTGTTGTCATTGGTGCTGGTGGTGTTGAACGGGTCATTGAAATTGATCTTAATGACAATGAAAAAAGCGCTTTTGAAAAATCTGTAAATGCAGTAAAGGAACTTTGTAAAACTTGCAGTGCTCTTGCGCCTAATCTCAAAGAATAATGAGAGTGTGCTGATCAAAATAAGATATTTAAATGTTGTGAGGATTGATTTAGTTATCCATAAAAGAAGAGGGAAAGTGAATGAATATCCATGAATATCAGGCCAAACGTTTGCTTCACGAATATGGTGCACCCGTTGCAAATGGTGTTGCTGTTTATTCTGTTGAACAGGCTGAAAAATGGGCAAAAAAATTACCTGGACCGCTTTATGTGGTGAAGAGTCAGATTCATGCCGGTGGTCGTGGTAAGGGAAATTTTAAAGAGCTTGATTCTGATGCAAAGGGTGGTGTTCGGCTTGCAAAATCGGTTGAAGAAGTTGTTGCCAATGTAAAAGAAATGCTTGGTAAAACTTTGGTGACAAAGCAAACAGGTCCTGAGGGTAAACAAGTTAATCGCCTTTATATCGAAGATGGTGCCAATATCGAACGGGAACTTTATCTTTCACTTTTAATTGATCGTACAACAGGTCGGGTTGCTTTTGTGGTTTCGACAGAAGGGGGCATGGATATTGAGACAGTTGCTGCAGAGACACCGGAAAAAATATGCACGCTTTCTATTGATCCTGCAGAAGGCGTGACTGACGCAGATTGTGTAAAGCTTTGTGATGAATTAAATTTGAGTGGTAATGCACGTGAAGACGGCGAAAAACTTTTTCCAATTCTTTATAAGGCTTTTTGTGAAAAAGATATGAGCCTTCTTGAAATCAATCCACTTATCGTCATGGATGATGGGAGATTGCGCGTTCTTGATGCGAAAGTTTCTTTTGATAACAATGCTTTGTTTCGTCATCCAGATATTCTAGGGTTGCGTGATATTTCGGAAGAAGATCCAAAAGAAATCGAAGCTTCAAAGCATGACCTTGCCTATATTGCTCTTGATGGTATGATTGGCTGCATGGTAAATGGTGCAGGCCTTGCCATGGCAACAATGGATATTATTAAACTTTATGGAGCTGAACCAGCAAATTTCCTTGATGTTGGTGGTGGTGCTTCAAAAGAGAAAGTAACTCATGCTTTTAAAATTATTACGGCTGACCCGAATGTTAAAGGTATTTTGGTCAACATTTTTGGTGGGATTATGCGTTGCGATGTTATCGCTGAAGGTGTGATTGCTGCTGTTAAGGAAGTTGGTTTGAAAGTGCCTTTGGTTGTGCGTCTTGAAGGAACCAATGTTGAACAGGGTAAAGCGATTATCAATGACAGTGGTTTGAATGTGATTTCTGCCAATGATTTAGATGATGCAGCTCAGAAGATTGTTGCAGCCGTAAAAGGAGCTTAAACCATGTCAATTCTTATCAATAAGGATACAAAGGTTCTCGTTCAAGGCCTTACAGGAAAAACTGGAACGTTTCATACAGAACAAGCACTTGCGTATCATGGAACGCAAATGGTTGGTGGCATTAATCCCAAAAAAGGTGGGGAAACATGGACAGGAGCAAAAGGGGAGACTCTTCCCATTTTTGCAAGTGTTACAGAAGGTAAAGAAAAAACAGGAGCCAATGCTTCTGTTATTTATGTTCCTCCTGCAGGGGCTGCTGATGCCATCATAGAAGCTATTAAAGCTGAGATCGATCTGATTGTCTGTATTACAGAAGGTATACCGGTTATGGATATGGTCAGAGTTAAGGCGAAATTAGAAAAATCGAAATCGCGCTTAATTGGTCCTAATTGTCCAGGTATTTTAACACCTGATGAATGTAAGATCGGTATTATGCCGGGGTCTATTTTCAAGAAAGGTTCTGTTGGTGTTGTTTCTCGGTCAGGAACTTTGACTTATGAAGCTGTTTTTCAGACAAGTCATGAAGGTCTTGGGCAGACAACAGCGATCGGTATTGGGGGTGACCCTGTTAAGGGCACAGAATTTATTGATGTGTTAGAAATGTTTTTGGCTGATGATGAGACCGAATCTATTGTTATGATCGGTGAGATTGGTGGTTCTGCTGAAGAAGAAGCAGCACAATTTCTTAAAGATGAAGCAAAAAAGGGTCGTAAAAAGCCTATGGTTGGTTTTATTGCTGGTCGTACAGCACCTCCAGGACGGACAATGGGTCACGCTGGAGCAGTCATTTCTGGTGGTAAAGGAGGCGCAGAAGATAAGATTGCTGCTATGGAATCAGCAGGGATTCGTGTTTCTCCTTCACCATCGCAGGTGGGGAAAACTTTGGTTTCAGTCTTGAAGGGTTAGAAGTAAATTTATCTGAATGGGTATGTTGCCCATTCAGATAGAATGTCAATTACGATAAAGTAAAGGCTTGTTTAAATTTCTGGCTTTTAATTTTAGAGTGCTACGGTTACGGGTATATATAAGGAGACGGAACAGACGTTCCGGAAAAATATATGGCAAAGCAACATAAGATAAATGATGTTTTTGCGCAGACGTCGTTTTTATATGGTGGAAATGCGAATTATATAGATCAGCTTTATGCCGAATATGAGAAAAATCCCGACAGTGTCGATCTACAATGGCGTGCTTTTTTTGAAAATTTGCAGGATAATAAAGAAGATGTTCTTAAAAATGCAGAAGGTGCATCCTGGCAACGTAATCATTGGCCACTAAAAGAAAGTGGAGAATTGGTTTCTGCTTTAGATGGTGATTGGTCTGCGCTTGAAAAACATCTTGGTGATAAATTAAAGGAAAAAGCAGCGACTGGTGCTGCACAAAAGGGAGAAACGCCTAATCAACAGGATATGGCTCGTGCCATACGTGATTCTTTTAATGCCTTAATGATGATCCGCGCTTTTCGGACCCGTGGTCATCTTCTTGCACAGCTTGATCCACTTCGACTCATTAAAAATCCTGAAGAATGTAAGGAGTTATCTCCAGAGGCTTATGGTTTTAGTCCTGCCGATTATGAACGTCCGATTTTTATTGATAATGTTTTAGGGTTGGAATACGCAACGATTCCGCAAATTCTTGAGATTCTTAAACGCACTTATTGTTCGACCATTGGTGTGGAATATATGCATATTGCTGATCCTGCTCAAAAAGCGTGGATTCAAGAGCGTATAGAGGGATCAAATAAGCAGAGTGCTTTCACACAAGAAGATAAGAAAACTATTCTTGACAAACTTATTGAAGCAGAAGGCTTTGAACAGTTTCTAGATACAAAATATAAAGGAACAAAACGCTTTGGTCTTGATGGTGGTGAGGCGCTTATTCCTGCTCTTGAGCAAGTTATCAAAACTGGTGGTAATTTGGGTGTGCAGGAGGTTGTTTTTGGAATGGCGCACCGCGGTCGTTTAAATGTTCTTTCGCAAATTCTTGCGAAATCGCACCGGGCTATTTTTTATGAATTTAAAGGGGGGTCTTATAAACCTGATGATGTAGCAGGATCAGGTGACGTAAAATATCATTTGGGCGCCTCAACAGATCGCGAATTTAACGGCAAAAAGATTCATTTATCGCTCTTACCTAATCCATCTCACCTGGAAATTGTTGATCCGGTTGTTATTGGGAAAGCCCGTGCTAAGCAAGATCAGCTTGTTGGTTCCACACGTATGGATGTCATTCCATTGGCTGAACGTTCAAAAGTTATGCCAGTGTTAATTCATGGTGATGCAGCTTTTGCAGGGCAAGGAGTTTTACAAGAAACCTTTGGTCTTTCAGGTTTGAAGGGGTATCACGTTGCTGGCTCCATACATGTGATTATTAATAATCAGATTGGATTTACAACCAGTCCAAATTTTTCGCGCTCTTCACCTTATTCATCGGATGTAGCAAAAATGATTGATGCACCGGTTTTCCATGTTAATGGAGATGATCCTGAGGCTGTTGTTTTTGTAGCAAAAGTGGCAACAGAGTTTCGTCAAATTTTCCACAAACCTGTCATCATTGATATGGTTTGTTATCGTCGTTATGGACATAATGAAGGTGATGAACCTTCATTTACACAACCGGTCATGTATAAAGCTATTCGTAATCATCAAACGACTGTTCAGATTTATAGCGATCGGTTAATTTCAGAGCAATTGATTAACTCAGAAGAGGTTGAGCATAAAAAGAAGATATGGCGTGACAAGCTTGAGGTCGAGTTTGAAGCGAGTACCTCTTATAAGCCCAACAAGGCTGACTGGCTCGATGGGGTGTGGACAGGTCTTAAAACTGCTAATCATGCTGATGAGCAACGTCGTGGGATAACGGGTATTGAACTGAAAGCGCTCATTGAAATTGGGCGAAAATTGGTTGAAATTCCATCAGATTTTCATGTTCATAAAACTATTCAGCGTTTTTTGAGCAATCGTGCTAAAATGTTTGAAACCGGCGAAGGGATTGATTGGGCAACAGCTGAAGCTTTAGCTTTTGGTTCACTTTGTTGTGAGGGAATTCCTGTTCGCCTTTCCGGTGAAGATGTTGAACGCGGAACTTTTTCGCAACGTCATTCGGTTCTTTATGATCAAGAAAATGAAGCGCGTTATATTCCTTTGAATAATTTGCAAAAAGGGCAGGCTATTTACGAAGTTGTGAATTCTATGCTTTCTGAAGAAGCCGTCCTTGGTTTTGAATATGGATATTCACTCGCTTCTCCCCTTGGTTTAACGCTTTGGGAAGCACAATTTGGTGATTTTGCCAATGGTGCGCAGGTTATTTTTGACCAATTTATTTCATCTGCAGAGCATAAATGGCTTCGCATGTCGGGTCTTGTGTGTTTGTTACCTCATGGTTTTGAAGGGCAAGGACCAGAACATTCTTCAGCACGTTTGGAGCGTTATCTGCAATTGTGTGCAGAAGATAATATGCAGGTTGCTTATTGTACAACGCCTGCGAATTATTTTCACATTTTACGCCGACAGATTAAACGTGATTTCCGTAAGCCTTTGATTCTGATGACACCAAAATCACTTTTACGTCATAGAAGAGCTGTTTCTTCTTTAAGTGATATGGGGCTGCAGACAAATTTCCACCGTTTATTGCTTGATGATGCAGAATGTTTAAGAGACTCTGTAATTAAATTACAAAAAGATAGTAAAATCCGCCGTGTTGTTCTTTGTACAGGGAAAGTATATTACGATCTTTATGAAGAGCGCGAAAAAAGAGGAATTGATGATGTTTATTTGCTTCGTATTGAGCAACTTTATCCTTTCCCAGCGAAAACTTTAGTTGAAGTGCTTTCGCGTTTTGTAAAAGCGGAAATTGTTTGGTGCCAGGAAGAGCCCAAGAATATGGGAGCATGGTCGTTTATTGAACCTTATCTTGAATGGGTTTTGGTTCATATTAAGGCAAAATATTCCCGTGCACGTTATGCAGGGCGTCCTGCAAGTGCATCACCGGCTACTGGACTCATGTCGAAACATCTCGAACAACTTGCCGCGTTTCTTGAAGACGCGTTAGGTTCTTAGTTTTATTATTACTCTAACGTATGGAAGAATATTATGGCTACTGAAATTCGTGTTCCTACTTTGGGTGAATCGGTTACTGAGGCAACTATTGGAAAATGGTTTAAGCAGTTTGGTGAAACCGTGGCTGTAGATGAGCCTTTAGTTGAATTAGAAACTGACAAAGTAACAGTTGAAGTTCCTTCGCCTGTTGCAGGGAAATTATCTGAGATTGTCGCAAAGGAGGGTGATACAGTAGAGGTGGGAGCTCTATTAGGGATGGTTGAAGCTGGAGCTGTTGGCACCATTTCATCACCTTCACCTGCTGTTGCTCCTAGTTCGGTGGTAACATCTGCACCAGCTCCACAATTTTCAGGTCATTCAATGCCTCCTGCTCCTTCGGCAGCAAAATTGATGGCTGAAAATAATATAGAAAAAATCGATATTTCAGGTTCTGGAAAGCATGGACAAATTCTCAAAGAAGATGTGCTTAACGCCTTGACACAAAAAGTAGCAGCACCAGCTTCTGTTGAATCATCTTCTTCAGCAATGTCTGCTAATAGCGTGCGTGAAGAGCGGGTTCGTATGACCAAGTTGCGTCAGACGATAGCACGTCGTCTTAAAGATGCACAGAATATAGCAGCAATGTTAACCACATTTAATGAGGTTGATATGTCTGCTGTTATGGATTTACGTAAGCGTTATAAAGATGTTTTTGAGAAAAAACATGGTGCTAAGCTTGGTTTTATGGGATTTTTTACTAAAGCTGTTTGTCATGCATTAAAAGAACTTCCTGCTGTTAATGCTGAAATTGATGGAACAGATATTGTTTATAAAAATTACGTTAATGCTGGAATAGCGGTTGGAACAGACAAGGGCCTTGTTGTTCCAGTAATTCGTGATGCAGATCAAAAGTCAATTGCAGAAATTGAAAAAGAGATTGTTCATTTAGGGCGTCTTGCTCGTGATGGCAAATTGGCTGTTACGGATATGCAGGGTGGGACATTCACCATTACGAATGGTGGAGTTTATGGATCGCTCATGTCGACACCTATTTTGAATGCACCACAATCTGGTATTTTGGGAATGCATGCGATTAAAGAACGTGCGGTGGTTGTTGGAGGTCAGATTGTCATCCGTCCAATGATGTATTTAGCCCTTTCTTATGATCACCGTATTGTAGATGGACAAGAAGCTGTAACATTCCTTGTACGTGTTAAGGAAAGTCTAGAAAATCCGGAACGTCTTGTCCTTGATTTATAAAATACAATTTTGGGGGATGAAAGGAAAAATCGATGTCTTATGATGTTGTTATAATTGGAGCTGGTCCGGGTGGTTATGTTGCAGCGATCAAAGCGGCACAATTAGGTCTTAAAACTGCGATTATTGAAAAACGTGAGACATTGGGTGGTACATGTCTCAATGTTGGCTGTATTCCCTCTAAGGCTTTGTTACATGCTTCGGAAGTGTTTGCTGAAGCACAGCATGGTTTTGATACGCTTGGTGTTTCTGTTTCAAAACCTCAGCTTAATCTTGAAAAGATGATGGCGCATAAGAAATCTGTTGTTGCAGCCAATACGAGCGGGATTTCTTTTTTGATGAGAAAAAATAAAATCGATGCTTTTTTTGGCACAGCAAAAATTTTAGGCGCAGGTCAAGTTGCAATCTTTGCCAAGGATGGTAATCAGCAAACGATTGTGACAAAGAATATTGTTATTGCTACAGGTTCAGATATTTCAGGCATTCCAGGGGTTAATGTTGAAATTGATGAAAAGGTTATTGTTTCTTCCACAGGGGCACTTGCACTTGAAAAAGTTCCAACGCACATGGTGGTTATTGGTGCTGGTGTTATTGGTTCAGAGCTTGGTTCTGTGTGGAGCCGCTTAGGGGCTAAAGTAACCGTTATTGAATTCCTGGATAAAGTTTTAGGATCAATAGATGGTGAAGTTTCACGCCATTTCCAGAAAATAATGGAAAAGCAGGGGATTGAGTATAAGCTTGGTACAAAAGTTACAGCTGTTGCAAAATCTGGTTCGAGAGCTAAAATTTCTTTTGAGGCTGTTAAAGGTGGTGCAAGTGAAACTTTAGAGACTGATGTTGTTTTGATTGCAACGGGGCGTCGTCCTTATGTCGACGGTCTTGGTTTAGCAGAAGCAGGTGTTCAATTAGATGAACGCGGCTTTATTGCAATAAATGAGCATTGGCAAACCAATATTCCGGGAATTTACGCAATTGGTGATGTTGTTAAAGGACCAATGCTTGCTCATAAAGCTGAAGAAGAAGGCGTTGCTGTGGCTGAGATTTTGGCAGGCCAAAAGGGGCATGTTAATTTTGATGTCATTCCCAGTGTTGTTTATACACAGCCAGAGATCGCCAGTGTGGGTAAGACAGAAGAAGAGCTGAAAGCTGCTGGCATTGCCTATAATGTTGGGAAATTTCCCTTCATGGCTAATGGACGTGCGCGTGCGATGCAAAAAGATGATGGGTTTGTTAAAATCCTTGCTGATAAAAATACAGATCGGGTTTTGGGTGGGCATATTCTCGGATTTGGTGCTGGTGAGATGATCCATGAAATTGCAGTTCTCATGGAGTTTGGTGGTTCATCAGAGGATTTGAGTCGTTGTTGCCATGCACATCCTACTTTATCAGAAGCAGTGCGGGAAGCAGCTTTAGCAACATTTTTTAAACCACTTCATATTTAAAAATTTTGTGATTTCTCTATAAGAGAGGGTCTATAAAATAGTTTTGTAAGAAAATCGGTTTTCATAAATTTAAAAACCGCCTTTTAATTAAAAAGTGCGGTTTTTTTAAAATTTGTCTTTTATCCTTGGATTAAGAAGTTAAAATTGTAATTTTTTATCCTTTTTTCCTTCTCTTATATAAGTTGATAGGCCCATTTGGTCGAGATTTTTAAGAAAAGGCTGTGGTGGCAATTCTTCCACATTGACCATCGTTTTTACATCCCATTCGCCGGTGGCAATAAGAAGTGCTGCTGCTGCTGCTGGAACGCCAGCCGTATAAGAAATTGCTTGTGCACCGGTTTCATTAAAAGCATCTTTGTGGTCTGCGACATTATAAATGAAAACTTCTCTTGGATTTCCATCTTTTTTGCCTTTAACAAAATCACCAATACAGGTTTTTCCTGTGTAATCTGGTGCTAAAGAAGCTGGATCTGGTAAAACAGCTTTGACAATTTTTAAAGGAACAACTTCTTGGCCCTCTGCTGTTTTAATGGGTTGTTCAGATAAGAGCCCAAGATTTTTTAAAACAGTAAAAACAGTGATGTAACGTTCACCAAATCCCATCCAGAAGCGGATGTTTTGAACATCAAGATTTTTAGATAATGAATGAATTTCATCATGCCCTGTCATATAGGCTTTTTGTTTGCCAACGACCGGGAGATCCCATTCGTTGCTGATTTCAAACATTTGATTAGCAACCCATTGTTTATTTTGCCACGACCATACGCATCCTGTAAATTCTCGGAAATTCGTTTCTGGATCAAAATTTGTAGAAAACCAACGTCCGTGATTTCCAGCGTTAATATCAACAATATCAATATCAGTGATGGTATCGAAATAATTATCACGAGCTAATGCCGCATAAGCATTCACAACACCAGGGTCAAAACCTGCTCCTAGAATAGCAGTTATACCAGCTTTTTCGCATTTTTCACGTTGTGGCCATTCGTAATTGCCATACCAAGGTGGTGTTTCACAAATTTTTAGAGGGTCTTCATGGATTGCGGTATCAATATACGCGCATTTGGTTTCAATACACGCTGAAAGAACAGACATATTGAGAAAAGGAGCACCAACATTAATAACGATTTCACATTTGGTTTTTTGGATGAGCTTTATAGTTTCCTCTCTATCCAGCGCGTTCAGTGCATAACCTTTGATAATATTCTCTACTTTCATTGCTTTTTTATCTTTAATAGAAGCAATGATTGTATCACATTTTTTTGGTGTTCGTGAAGCAATGTGAATTTCACCGAGAATATCATTATTTTGAGCACATTTATGAGCAACAACTTGTGCGACACCTCCAGCACCAATAATAAGAACATTTTTCTTCATGGGGAATTTATCTCCTTCTAATATTGCTGCGTGACAATTTTTTATATGCGATTTTTTACGATAGACTCTCTTGATAGTCGTTATAATTGAATTGGCGTTGCAATGTTAAAGTTCCATCACATTCTTTAATGACAATGGCAGGCATTGCAATGCCATTAAACCAATTTTTCTTAACCATTGTATAGCCTGCAGCATCCTGAAAAGACAGTCTATCACCTATTTTAGGGGGATGAGGAAAATGAAATGTTCCAAAAATATCGCCAGCAAGACAAGATTTTCCGCAAATCATCACTTCATATGGCCCTTGATTTGGTTCTAATTTGGCATTTTCGCGATAAATTAAAAGATCAAGCATATGGGCTTCAATGGAGCTATCAACAATGGCAAGGTTTTTTTCATTATACAGGGTATCAAGAACGCTCACCTCTAAAGTCGTACTTTTTGTGATAGCGGCTTCTCCCGGTTCCAGAAAGACGGTCACACCGTAGGTTTGAGAAAAACGTTTTAGAAGTTCTGCAAAGGTTTTTAGAGGATAATTTTCAGCTGTAAAGTGAATTCCACCGCCAAGACTAATCCAATCAACCGCGAAAAAAAGCTTTTTAAATTTTTCTTCCATAAAGTTAAGCATTTGCTCAAAAAGGTGAAAATCAGCATTCTCGCAATTATTGTGGATCATTAAGCCATTAATAAGCGGCAGAACTTCCTCAATGGAATTTTGATCACTTTCTCCTAAACGACTAAAAGGGCGAGAGGGATTTGCAAGATCAAAATTTGATGCACTGATCCCTGGATTGAGTCTTAAACCCTTTGGAATCATTTGTGTTGCATCAGAAAAACGTAAAAGTTGTTGGATTGAATTGAAAATGATTTTGTCTGCATAACCGCATGCTTCGTCTATTTCATGGTCTGCCCAAGCAACGGAATAGGCATGGGTTTCTTTGCCAAATTTTTCTTTTCCTAAACGCAGCTCATAAAGGGATGATGACGTTGTTCCATCCATATATTCTGACATAAGATCAAAAAGGCTCCAGGTAGCAAAGCACTTCAATGCGAGCAAGGTTTTAACTCCTGACATTTCCCGTAGGCGAGCGATAATTTCCATATTCTTTATTAGTTTGGATTTATCTATGAGGTAATAAGGAGTCTTAATCATTGTTTATCCATTCTCTTTTGAAGGATCTTATTGTTAATATTGCTGTTTAGTATCTTTAGAAACCTAATATCTCAAGGGGAAAAGTATCATAAATGAAAATCTATTTTTATTGAATGATAAAGAAAGTTTTCTTATTTTGTTTTGTTTTTAGTTTTTTGAGATTTAGGTTACTCTGACAATTGTAAATTTATATTTTATTTTAATTGTTATCTTGACTAAAAGTATTTTTTATTTTTGATGTAAAAGAAGAGAAAGAGTATTAAAGTAAAAGAGAAGTAGCGATCTTTTGTTTAAGAAACAGGGGGCTGTTTTCTTAGAGAATTGGGGGATTTTTGATAATGGTAGAATGCAAAGCACGCAATAATATCAAAGTGGTTATCGCTAAAGTAATCATTGGAGATATATTAAACAGTATTTATTATCTTGATACATGCAAATGTTAAGCATTTGCTTGCAAATCAAATTTATTCCAAAAAGAACAGTTGAAATTTTTCTTCTAGAAAGAAAATATTTATATTTGTTCGTATCTTAAAAAAATGAAGAGTTTTGAAAGTGAAAAAGCTCTAATAGCTTGAGAATTATACAATTTTTTTTGTTAAAGATTTTTTTAAAAAACTTGGAATATTTTTTAAGCTTTATTTAAACCTTATTATCGTAAATATATACTGAAAGAACAACAAGGAAGTTTTGCGTTTTTTCATTTTCATTTTTCCGATAAGAACATATTCAGAACAGAGTGGAGTTTGGATAATGACAACACGGGAAGCGATGTTGATATTGCTAGTTTTGCTTCCCTTTGGTGGTAGTTTTATTATTGGTTTTTTTCGTTCAACTGCCAAAAATAATGAAGCATGGTTTGCTGGAGCTATTGCGCTTTTTAGCCTTCTTTTTACAATTATGCTTTATCCGACGATTCGTGGAAATGGTGTGGTCCGTTTAGATATTTCGTGGCTTCCAGAATGGGGTGTTGATTTGACCCTACGTATGGATGGCTTATCGTGGCTTTTTTGCCTTTTGATTACAGGAATCGGGCTACTTGTTGTTGTGTATGCGCGTTACTACATGAATCCAGCAGATCCCGTTCCAAGGTTTTTTTCCTTTTTTCTAGCTTTTATGGGATCAATGACAGGAATAGTTTTGTCAGGAAATCTCGTTTTTTTGGTAATTTTCTGGGAGTTAACCAGCATTTTCTCCTTTTTGTTAATCGGTTATTGGTATCATAATGCCAGTGCGCGTGACGGAGCACGTATGGCTTTAACCATCACTGGTTTTGGTGGTTTTGCACTTCTTGTTGGGGTTTTACTGATTGGCCACATTGTTGGCAGTTTTGATTTAGATAAGGTATTGCAGTCTGGAGATTTGATCCGGTCAAGCCCTCTTTATAATCTCGTGCTTATTTGCGTTTTATTGGGGGGATTAACAAAAAGTGCACAATTCCCCTTTCATTTTTGGCTCCCCAACGCAATGGCTGCTCCAACTCCTGTATCATCTTATCTCCATTCGGCAACAATGGTGAAAGCAGGTTTATTTTTGCTTATCCGTTTGTGGCCTGTGCTGTCAGGAACAGAATCTTGGTTTTTTCTTGTTGGCTTTGCTGGGCTTACAACATTATTGCTTGGATCTTATTTTTCAATGTTTCAGCATGATTTAAAAGGTCTTCTCGCTTATTCAACTATTAGTCATCTTGGGTTGATTACGACGCTTTTAAGTCTTGGCAGTCCACTGGCGTGTGTTGCAGCAATTTTTCATATGGCTAATCATGCAACTTTTAAAGCCTCTTTGTTTATGGCCGCTGGCATTATTGATCATGAAACAGGCACGCGTGATATGCGTAAATTAACGGGGCTTTTTCATTACATGCCTATTACGGGAACCCTTGCTTTGGTCGCAAGTGCAGCGATGGCTGGTGTTCCTTTGCTTAATGGTTTTTTATCGAAAGAGATGTTTTTTGCTGAAGCTGTTGAAACCCATATGGAATCATGGCTGGATTGGATTGCACCTTATATAGCAACACTGGCTAGTCTATTTAGCGTCACTTATTCTATTCGTTTTATTCATGGTGTTTTTTTCGGGTCAAAACCCACAGACTTACCCAAAACACCCCATGAACCACCACATTTTATGCGTTTTCCGATGGAATTCTTAGTTTTTATTTGTTTGGCGGTTGGCATTTTTCCCCATTTAACAATCGGATCTATCTTGGATAATGCGGTTGTTGCTGTTTTAGGATCCGCAACACCTTCTTATAGTTTAGCTGTTTGGCATGGTTTGAATACGCCATTAATTATGAGTTTTATGGCTCTGTTTGGAGGTATATTGCTCTATATTTTGGGGTCTCGTTATTTTTTATCTTGTGATGAAGGCCCCCCTTTTTTTCGTTATTTTAAAGGGCAGCGTATTTTTGAGCAAATTCTCGTAATCATTTCCTGGAAATGGGCACGTACAGCGGAATCTTTTTTGTCAACACGTCGCTTACAAGCTCAATTACATTGGGTCCTTTTGGTGTGTTTTGTATTTGTTGGCCTTTTATTGTGGCGCGATGGCTGGATTTCAGCGGGTTCACTTCCAATTTTTCCGCTTGAGGTTTCCTTTATGGCGATTTGGGTGGTCGGTGGAGTATGCGCACTTTTAGTTGCTTGGAAAGCGAAGTTTCATCGTTTTACATCATTGATGCTTTTGGGAGGTGCTGGTTTGGTGACTTGTGCAACCTTTTTATGGCTTTCTGCTCCTGATTTGGCTGTAACACAATTGGTTGTTGAAGTCGTGACAACAGTTCTTTTGCTTCTTGGTTTGCGGTGGTTACCGAAACGTTTGTATAATACTGCTCCTTTACCCATTGGTTTTTCAGTGTATATGCGTCGTGGTTTTGATTTTGCTATAGCTCTTTTAGGGGGCGCGAGCATGGCATGGTTCTCGTTTGCGGTAATGACACGTCCGCAAGGAGAAACAATTTCTGATTTTTTTCTCACACACGCCTATTCTGAAGCTGGTGGTCGCAATGTTGTGAATGTATTGTTGGTTGATTTTCGTGGTTTTGATACAATAGGGGAGATTGTCGTTTTAGGTATTGTTTCGTTAACTGTGTTTGCACTTTTACGACGTTTTCGTCCTTCTCCTGAAAGTGTTGATGCCCCTTTTCAGCAACGCGTTCAGATGGTTTTTGATACGACACAGCCTAATCGTGAAGCGGGGGATACTTTATCCGATTACCTTGCTGTTCCTTCTGTGATTATGCGTTGGCTTTTTCCTATCATTATTGCTTTTGCTATTTATTTATTCATGCGTGGGCATGACCTTCCAGGAGGTGGGTTTGCTGGTGGTGTGACTTTGGCAATAGGATTCATTTTACAGTATCTTGCCGCCAATATTCGCTGGGTAGAAAATCATTTACGGGTTTTGCCTTTGCGGTGGATGGGCTTTGGTTTACTGTTATCAGTGATGACAGGGGTAGGCTCATGGTTTTTTGAATTTCCTTTTTTAACGTCATTTTTTCAATATATGAATCTTCCTTCTATTGGCGCAGTTCCTATGGCCTCTGCTTTTTTGTTTGATTTAGGTGTATTTGCATTAGTTGTTGGAGCAACGGTTCTTATTTTGATTGCGATTGCTCATCAATCCATACGTATTTATCGAATTAAGAAAAAATCTGTCATGAAAGAGAAGGAAAATTAATGGAAATTGTTCTTTCTTTGGGTATTGGTGTTTTTATTGGATCAGGGATTTGGCTTATTTTGCGTCCACGAACTTTTCAGGTTATTCTTGGTTTGTCGTTGATCTCTTACGGTGTTAATCTTTTTATGTTTTCAATGGGGCGGCCACGTAGTAATGTAGCACCCATTGTTAATTCTTCTGATATGGTGAATCCAGCTAATTATGCGGATCCTTTGCCGCAAGCTTTGGTTTTAACGGCTATTGTGATTGGTTTTGCAACAACAGCTTTGTTTCTGGTTATTCTTCTAGTTTCACGCGGTTTAACGGGCTCTGACCATGTTGATGGACGTGAGGTGTAATGATGGAAGCTTGGTTGCATCATTTACTGATTGTTCCTATTCTTTTGCCGTTAACTATTGGAGCGGTGCTTCTTTTTTATGATGAACGCCGTTCAAAACTTAAAGCACTCATCAGTCTTGTTTCTGCTGGTTTATTAATTGTCGTTTCTGTTTTATTTCTTGCACGCACTCTTGAAATTGCGCCAGCTTCAGATGTGTATCGGCTTGGGAATTGGTTTCCTCCTTTCGGTATCGTTTTAGTTCTTGATCGCTTAAGCGCTATGATGCTTGTACTTTCAAGTTTATTGACAACTGCTGTATTGGTTTTTTCGCGTGCTCATTGGTATAAAAAAGGCCCTCATTTTCAATCATTAATGCAGTTTTTTATTATGGGGGTTAATGGCACTTTTTTAACAGGTGATCTCTTTAATTTATTTGTGTTTTTTGAAGTTGTCTTAACGGCTTCTTATGGACTTGCTTTTCATGGTTCAGGTCAGTCACGGGTACGTGCAGGGATGCATTATGTGGTGATAAATCTTGTTGCTTCATTATTTTTCTTAATTGGGGCAGCACTTATCTATGGGGTGGTTGGTACGCTTAATATGGCTGATTTAGCTGTCAAAATAAGGCATATCGCTTCTGAAGATATTGTTTTATTTGAAGTTGGCGCAGCATTTTTAGGTATCGTTTTTTTGCTCAAGGTGGGTATGTGGCCACTGAATTTTTGGTTAACTCCAGTTTATAGCACAGCCGCTGCTCCTGTTAGCGCTGCTTTTGCAATTTTAAGCAAGATGGGTATTTACGTTATTTTACGTCTAACATTTTTATGGTTTAGCCCTGAAAGTGGATATTTTGCTCATTTTGGTCATATGATTTTATTTTATGGTGGACTTGCTACGTTAATTTTTGGAATCATTGGAATATTAGCAAGCCAAGTTTTAGGGCGTTTAGCAGCTTACAGCGTCCTTGTATCTTCTGGAATTTTGTTAACAGTCATTGGAATGGGGAATACAGCGCTTATGGCAGGAGCGCTTTTTTACATTGTTTCTTCAACTTTAGCGCTTGGAGCTTTATTTCTTCTAATAGAATTGGTGGAATGTAATCAAGACATGGCTGCTAATGTTTTGGCTGTTACCATGGAAGTGTACGGGGATGAAGAAGAAGAAGAGGATGATGAAGTTGGTACTTATTTACCGGCAACTTTAGCAATTCTCGGATGTTGTTTTGTGATATGTACGATTTTGATCGTTGGTTTGCCACCTTTTTCTGGTTTTGTTGCGAAATTTATAATGCTCATGGCAATTTTTAATCAGAATGAGGGGGATTCTTCCGCTAACTTATCGGTTATGCATGATTGGCTTTTTGTTTTCTTTGTTATCATTTCTGGTTTTGCAGCTTTAATTGCGATGACTCGTAAGGGCATTCGAGTATTTTGGACTCCTCTTGAATGCAGAGATCCACGTGCACAAGTGATCGAATTTGCGCCTATTGCTGCTCTTCTTGCTCTGTGTTTGATGATGACGATTATGGCCGGTCCTATTAGCCATTATATGTCTGAAACAGTGAAAACTTTAAGGGATCCGAAAAATTATATTGAGAGCGTTTTAACGAGTTCTACTTTAAAAACTATGGAGAAGAAGCCATGAGTCGCTTTTTGCCTTACCCTTTTTTAAGTAGCGCAATTGTTTTTATGTGGCTGATTTTAAGTGGTTTTAGCTTAGGCCAATTGCTTTTAGGAATGATGGTTGCTTTATTTTGCGGTTGGATGATGCGGCTTCTTGAACCAGAAAAGATCACGATTAAAAATTGGCGTGCAGTTTTTCAATTGATTTATCGCGTATTTATCGATTCTATAGCTGGGAATATTTCAGTTGCTTGGTTTACTCTAAAAAATGGGCATAAAAAACAACAGTCTGGTTTTGTTGTTGTACCTCTTTTTATTAAGAGTCATACAGCGTTGGCTGTTTTAGCATGCATCTTGTCAGCAACTCCAGGGACTGTTTGGGTTTCGTATAATAGTAAAGAGAGTAAGCTTTTGATTCATGTATTAAATTTAAAAGATGGAAATGATTACCAACAGCTCATCAAGCAACGGTACGAAGGATTACTTTTGGAGATTTTCTCATGAGTACAATTATCCTTTATTGGGCTTTTTTCATTTCACAGATTTTTTTAAGTTTGGCGATAGTTTTAGCGATTTTTCGGTTGATTCGTGGTCCAAGAGCACAAGATCGAGTTGTTGGTTTAGATGCCCTTTATATGACGGCTATTCTTTTATTTATCCTCTTTGACCTTCGTTCAGGAACAATTATTTATTTTGAAGCTGCTCTCATTATTGGGTTGTTGGGTCCTATCTCAAGTATTGCTTTGGCAAAATTTTTGATGCGTGGAGAAATTATTGAATGAAAGATGATATTTCACTTTGGGTTGCAATACTTATTGCTGTTTTTTTGCTGTTGGGGTCTAGTCTTACGCTCATTGGAACGATAGGGCTGATACGTTTTTCGACTTTTTATGAACGTTTGCACATGCCTTCATTAAGTGCGAGCTGGGGGGGTAGCAGCATCATTATTGCTTCGCTTCTTTATTCAATATTTGTGGATCATCATTGGGTGTTTCACGAAGTGCTGTTGGTGGTCTTTTTGTTTGTGACAACACCTGTAACTTCAATGCTTTTATCACAAGCGGCAGCTCATCGAGACCATCCAGAAAATTGGTTAGAAAAGCCGCCGGCTTTTTTATTACGTCATAAAGAAGAAAAATCCCCTACATTAAAAGAAAAAGAATCTGGTTGAGGCTTATCAATATCCTCTAATTTAGGCTCACTTATCGTATATCTTGTATTTTTTCACAGCGGATAGGATTTTCTTCTGTTGGATCATCAATCAGATTGTAAAGTATAGCGTCGTCCTTTTTTATCCACCAAATATATTGTGCTCCCGCGAATTTTACTCCTGAGGCTGTAATAACGTTTGCGCCAATGACACGTTGGCCTTTCCATGTAAAATCAACTAAAGAAATCGTGTCAGCATTGAGGTAAGTTACAGAAATTTGCTCTTTATCTGTCTCAGTATCGCATTGATACACAACGGTTGTTTTTGTAGGATTTGGGTCTTCTGGGACTTCAATGATTAAAGAACCTACAGAGACGCCGATTTGTTTAAAAAGTAAAACACCCAAAATGGCCAAAGATCCTAAAATGAGTAAAACTTTTTTCATGATATTTTCCTTTAATAATTTAAAGTAATATAATCCTTATTAAGGCAATGGTGTCTACGGCAGGATTTGAACCTGCGACCCCAGGATTCATACCACTTCGGTTTTCACCGCCAGCCTATTGGTTTAAGCTGTTCGTGGTCTGGACTGTCTCTTCACCTTGAAGCTTTATACTTTTTAGGTGCTGCCCGTTCAGTCTCTACACCTTCCTATCTGTTTTAAGATAGGCTTGGCTCGGGATTGGCATATAGTTTCCTGTGAAGCTTTCCCCGAATTTGAGCAGATCCACTTCGAGAATTTCTTCTCAAGGCGCCCAATTTTAGGAATCCTGTGCTCTATCCTACTGAGCTACGCAGACACAACTGCATCTTATTCTTTTAACCAAATTATAAAGGTGAATCAATTTAGATAAGTATGAATCAATGTGTTTTTGTGAATTTTTGTTTTAAAAAGGTTAAAACAGCGTCTGATGCAACATCTTTTGCGATAAATGACTGGCCGAGTCCATGTGTTAAGATAAAGGTTAAGCGATTATTTGAGACTTTTTTATCCTGAGCAATGAATGTCATTAACATTTCGGCATTTGGCAATTCACCTGGGATATCTTGTAACTGCGTAGGCAAGCCAGCTGCTTTAAGATGCGTTTCGACACGTTGTACGAGCATAGGGCTTATTAAATTGAGTTGCGCAGAAAATTGATAGGCTAGTATCATGCCAATAGCGACAGCTTCACCATGTATTAAACGGTTTGCATTATAAGCGGTAGCTGTTTCAAGCATATGTCCAAATGTATGGCCGAGATTGAGCAAGGCACGCTCGCCAGCTTCATATTCATCACGCGCTACAATGTCAGCTTTAAATTGACATGAGCGGGCAATAGCTTCTACCCGTGTTGGGCCACTGGAAAAAATTTCTTTTTGATTTTTTTCAAGCCATTCAAAAAAATGAGGCTGGTTAATAAGGCCATATTTAACCATTTCTGCGTAGCCTGCACGAAATTCGCGTAAAGGCAATGTATCAAGGACACATGTATCAGTGATAACACATTGAGGTTGATAAAAGCTACCAATGAGATTTTTACCATATTGGCTATTGATTCCAGTTTTTCCTCCGATGGATGAATCAATTTGTGCGAGCAGCGTTGTCGGCATCTGTATGAAATGCATCCCTCGGCGTATGATGCTTGCAGCGAAGCCTCCTAGATCACCGATAACACCACCACCAAAAGCGATAATGCTGTCACCTCTTTCCAAACGAGCAGCAAGGATTTTATCGATGATAGTTTGTAAAACCGGGAATGATTTTGATTGTTCTCCTGCTTCTACGATGATTGGAATGGTGTGGATTTGATTTGCTGACAATCCTGCTTGCAGCGTTTCTAAATGAAGGGCAGCAACATTTGTGTCTGTGACAATAGCCAAGCGCTTTTGGTGGGGACCTTTTTGATGAAAAAAACTCTTAATCTGTAAAGCGGCTTGTGCAATAAGATCGGAACCAATAATGATATCATAACAGCATTTATCAAGTTTGACCGTGATGGTTTTGGCTTTCATGCCTTTTATTCCTATCATTGATATAGTTTTGTACTCGTTTTATGACCTTTTTTGCTACCATATTACGGGATTCTTTATGGTTTTTGACCATTAAGTTTGCTGTTGCATAGATAGGGTAGCGTTGTTCCATAAGTGTTCGTACGGTTTCTTGAGGATTGTCTGTTTGCAGTAAAGGTCGAGTAAGGCGTTGCGAAACACGTTTGATGAGTAAGTTAAAGTCTGTTTTGAGCCATATGGAGATACCTTTATGATGAATGGCTTTCCGAATATTTTCGTTTATATAGGCTCCTCCGCCTGTTGCAAGAACAAGAGGACCATTTTTGAGGATGTTAAGGATGACTCTTTGTTCAAGAAGGCGAAATTCTGATTCACCATAAATTTCAAAAAGGTCAGAGATTGTCATTTGTGCAGCTTTTTCGATTTCCTGATCAGAATCATAAAAAGGCAGATCAAGCATGGTTGCAACGCGTTTACCAATAGCTGATTTCCCTGAACCCATGAAACCAACAAACACTAGTGATTGTTGGTTAAAACACGATAATAATTCACTTTTTATGTGTGTCTCTAGGATAGGGTGAGGCCGATTATTCTTCATCGTTATATTGCGACATTTATTTTCTTTAAAGTCAATTTCTGTTAATTTTTGTAAGACATGATAAGAGATAAAAATAAAGTGTTTTTTGGATAGTCTATTGTTTCATGCTAGATTAACTCGATTTTTGATGATTTTTTCTCGTGATCATTGTTTTTTCGGTATGATAATAATGCCAATAATTTGAATTAATAAACAATAATGAAAATGTGTATCGATGTTCCTTTAGATTCATGCTATGCTTTTTGCGAAGGTTGATCTATGAAAAATAATGTTATAATAGATCGTTTTCTTGAAATGATGAGTGCTGAGCGGGGAGCTTCTGCTCATACACTGGCTGCGTATCAGCATGATTTACAATGGGCACAAGACAAATTGTCTTCGTGTTCTGTTTCACTTTTTTCAGCACGAAAAGAAGATTTGATTAGTCTCTTGTCGCTGATGCATAAAGCTGGTTTTGCAGCAACTTCGCAGGCACGTCGTTTGTCAACATTGCGTCAATTTTATCAATTTCTTTATGCTGAAAAATTGCGAGAAGATGATCCTTCCGGTGATATTGACGCACCGCGTCAAGGGCACCCTTTGCCAAAGATTATGAGTGAGGATGTGGTTACAAAATTACTTGATTTTGCGCAATTAGAAACAAATCAAGCAGAGTATGGGTCTAAGAATTATTTTCGTGCGTTGCGTCTTCAGGTCCTGATTGAAATGCTTTATGCTACGGGATTACGCATTAGTGAATTGGTGAGTCTTCCGGTTCAAACGGTGCGGGGGAAGGAGCAATATATTTTAGTGCGCGGCAAGGGTGGAAAAGAGCGCATGGTTCTTTTATCTGCGAAAGCACGCCAGGTTCTTTCTGAGTGGTTAGTTTTGCGGGATCAAGGAAAAGATGCTACAAGCCCTTATCTTTTTCCTGCACATTCATCGACAGGGTACATTGCTCGCCAATTTATTGCACGGGGATTAAAAGATCTTGCGAAAAGAGCAGGAATAAGAGGCGATTGTTTCTCTCCTCATGTTTTGCGTCACGCTTTTGCTAGCCATCTTTTGCAAAATGGTGCTGATTTGCGTGCAGTTCAGCATTTATTAGGTCATTGTGATATTTCGACCACGCAAATTTATACACATGTGCTAGAAACAGGTCTTTATCATTTGGTTAATGAACATCATCCCCTTGCCGACCAGGATAAGGCCAAGTAAAGAAAAGGTGATAGTCTTAACGATATTATAAATAGTTAATAACTATAAATTTTGTACAAAATAAGTTGGATGCCGATGTATAATTATCTTGATTTTGAAAAACCTGTTGCTGATCTTGATGTACAGATTCTTGAACTGAAAAAGATTGCTCAAGAAAAGGGTAGTCTTGATATGAGTGATGAGATTGCACGTCTCGAAATGCGTTCTCAGACGGCTTTGCGAGATCTTTATAAGAAATTATCGCCATGGCAAAAGACACAGGTGGCTCGCCATCCTGATCGACCTCATTTTATGGATTATTCGGCGCAGTTATTGCGTGATGTTACGCCTTTGGCAGGTGATCGCAAATTTGCTGAAGATGAGGCGATTCAAGCTGGTTTTGCACGTTTTAAAGGAGAAGCAATTGCTTATATTGGTCAAGAAAAAGGCCATGATACGCAAACTCGTTTACGCTATAATTTTGGATCTGCGCGCCCAGAGGGATATCGCAAAGCTGTGCGCATTATGGAGTTGGCTGACCGTTTTGGTTTGCCATTACTGACTTTTGTTGATACAGCAGGCGCTTATCCTGGTGTAAGTGCCGAGGAACGCGGACAAGCAGAGGCAATCGCTCAATCAACGGCTGCAACTTTGCGTTTGCGTGTTCCTGTTGTTTCAGTCATTATTGGGGAAGGTGGTTCTGGGGGAGCAATAGCGATCGCTGCAGCGAATAAAGTTTATATGTTAGAGCATTCAATCTATTCTGTTATTTCACCAGAAGGTGCCGCTTCTATTTTATGGCGTGATCCGGCCCGTGCAAAAGATGCAGCAACCAATATGCAGATTACGGCTCAAGATCTTTATAGATTAAAAATTATTGATGGTATTATTCCTGAACCTTTAGGGGGAGCACATAGGCAGAAAGAGGCTGCCATTGAGGCAGCAGGTGATGGTATTGCAGCTGCTCTAAAATCTATGATTGGTAAGGATGGCGAAACCATTAAGCAAGAACGTTGGGACAAATATCTTCAAATTGGTCGCTCTTTGGCTTAATTCTCATGTAAATTGTTAAATTTGGATTTGTTTTTATGATGTTGAATCGGTGCTTTTTAGTATTTCTTTTATTGGTAACTGGAATATTAGCAGCATGTCAGGGAAAATTTGCAAGACATCATAAAAGCGAACAACCACTCCCTAAAAATATCCTCAATAAGATGGCTAAATTTAATATTGATCAATATGCGCCAATTATGATGCGATTTTTTAAAGAAGAAAATATTGCTGAAATCTGGAAACAGAATCGTGAAGGACGCTTTGTTCTTATAACACATTATAGCATTTGCAAATGGTCAGGTAAACTTGGGCCTAAATATAGGGAAGGTGATTATCAAGCGCCAGAAGGATTTTATATGGTTCGTCCGAACCAAATGAATCCTCGTTCGAATTATTACCTTTCTTTTAATATCGGTTTTCCTAATTTGTATGATCAAGTTAATGGTCGTACAGGGAGTTATCTCATGGTTCATGGCGGATGTGCTTCTGCTGGCTGTTATTCGATGAATGATAAAAATATGGCACAGATTTATGCTTTTGCACGGGATGCTTTTAGAGGTGGGCAGAGAGGGTTTTCTTTGCATGCTTTTCCCTTTCACATGACCGATGCGAATATGGCGCGTCATCGTGCTAGTCCTCATTATCCATTTTGGAAAATGCTTAAAGAAGGTTATGATTTCTTTGAGAAATATCGTAAACTTCCAGTTATTGAGGTTTATGAAAAACGCTATATTTTCAGGCATCCTACGCGTAGAGATTTAGTTTCTGTTATGCAATAAATTTATATTTATCATAAATTATGTGATCTTTTTGGTTTAAGGTCCTACCTTTTTACTGTGATGTTGTGATGTGTACGAATATTTTTCGTGGAAGGTAAGGGTATGCATTGAATAATTATTGGTGCGTATCATGTGAACATTTTTGATAAATAAAAAAGGAGAGAAATTTAAAATTTCATTCCCAAGCTCATTTAGAGAAACTCTAACATAGCGGTTTATTTGCGGATACATATTGGTTTATTGAAAATGAGCCCTTTTAAATAGGCTGTTTTCAGGGAGAGTTTTGGGTTACCTTTTAAAAGCTTATCAGTCATGATAACAAAACGGGTTTATACGAGTTCTTTAAGGAAATTGCACTGTTTTTAAATAGGGCGCCCGGTATCCTTGTGAAAAAAGGCAAAATCCGCTCATTTTGCTTTTTAATGATGATGTGTTCAGTCTTTTAAGATGCCCTATTTGAGCGTGATTAATGAGTCAGTGTGTTGCTTCAACGATTGTGCAAAGTGCAATATAAGTATCCAGCTATCAGTAAATGATTTTTTCAATGAAAAGGTGAGAGTAATAGTTATTTTGCTAAATTTAACCCTGATCTTGAAAATCGTAGGAATTGGTATTTATCATCGATTGGAGTGAATTATTTTCGTGGTTGGCTATGATGTGGCCGTTTTTGGGGAATGGGAATTGTTCGGAGGGTTCTAATTTTCATTTTACTTGTCTTTGGTAGGGTCATGGGGTGTATCAATAGAGGAGAAACAGAAGAGGGCGAAGCCGCAATTAAAGGTGAGTTTAGAGTAATATTTCCTTCTGTATCATAAGAACTCCTACGTATATTGCCAGCTTCAGGCGTGCATATTTGTTGCCTCATATCGGTAATTTGCGTTATTTTTGTGCCATAAGGTTCTAGTGTTGCTAATGTTGATGTTGGCGATCCTTTCTTTGTAAAACCTTCATGAAGCAACTCTGCTGCCTTTGCTTCTCTTTCATCGATGTTTTCTGCTCCTAAAATGACAGCGATGATTGTACGGTTATTACGGGTTGCTGAAGCAACAATATTGAAGCCAGATGCACAAATAAAACCGGTTTTCATGCCGTCTATTCCATCAAAACGGCCTATGAGTTTGTTTGAATTATACTGAATTTTTTGGTTGTCGCCAAAATCAATGGCTGGAATAGAAAAATAATGGGTATATTGAGGAAATTCTCGGCGAATTTGAACAGCCAAAAGGGCAATATCGCGTGCTGTGGAATAATTATTGAGATCTGGCAATCCACTCGCATTGGCAAAATGAGTTCCAAACATCCCTAAACGTTGGGCGTGAGCATTCATTTGTTTTACAAAAGCCTTTTGTGAACCAGCAATAGCTTCACTAATGGCAATGGCTAAATCATTTGCGGATTTGACTAAAGTGATGCTCAGAGCTGCATCAAGTGTAATGGTATAACCAGTCTTATAGCTTGAACGATGAGGGGGAGCTTGTGCTGCAGCTTTACTGATTGTAATGGACGTGTTAGGTGAAATTTCTCCTGTGCTCATGGCACGAAAAACGATATAAGCCATCATTAACTTTGTTAAAGAGGCAGGGTACCAACGCTCAAAAGCTTGATTATGTTCTAATATACGTCCATTGGCAAGATCAACAGAGATGAAGGGATGGGCCAGAGCCAAACGGCTCATCATACTTAACACGAGAAATAAAAAGAATTTATAAAAGAGCTTACGCATAAAGAAGTTTGTATCCTTTTTAGGATGAATGACTAGAACGTATTTAGTGCGCAGCACAATAGATTTTAGTGTGTAAATGAGGATAAATGTTTAATCACATACAGAGCCTTTCCAAGTATGTCCGAGAGTTTGCAGTTTTTTAACAGCAGAGGATGGCATAGGGGGAGGAGTATGATCTTGAGCTGCTAATAAGAGCAGTTCATCACAGGCTTTTTCTGTTTTTTGAGTCAATTTTTTTAAGAAATCATGTTTCCTTAAGCCAGTTTCAATGGGGGGAAGAATACGGACGCGAATTGTTCCTGGATAGCGGCGAAAATTATTGCGCGGCCAATATAAACCAGCATTGTGAGCAATGGGAATAACTTGAAGCCCTAATTCATTGTAGAGGGCAAGAATGCCCGATTTATAATCTGGTTTTTGACCAGGTTGTTGACGTGTTCCTTCAGGAAAGATGATGATTTGACGCCCTTGTTTTGCTTTTTGTTTTGCGTTGTTTATGACAATTTTAAGAGCTTTGATGGGTGTTGTCCGGTTGATCGGAATCATCTGCATTTTCGCAATATACCAGCCTAAAATGGGTAGCCACATCAATTCGCGTTTTAGAATGAAAACGGGGTCATCAAAATAGAGGAAAAGACTAACAGTCTCCCATGCAGACTGGTGGTTTGGGGCAACAATATAGGCACCGTTTGGTAGATTCTCTAACCCCTCAATTTCATAAGTTGTACCGGCAATGTGTTTTTGTAAAAACAACGTGATACGGGCCCATGTTTTAAGAAAAATCTGTGCTTTTTTACGCGGTGTTAAAAAGTAAAAAGGTGCATAAAGAATCATTTGTACAAAGGTTGCGATATAGAAAAAGAATGTAAAAAGAAGAGAACGAAGGACGAGCACCATATTTTCCCCTATTTCGTATTTGCAAAGAGATTTTGTGTATGATTCAGTTTGCACGAAAAAATATTTCATCAACCTTTTAATGTATTTTAAAATGCAAGAAAAGAGGTTGGGGATATTAAAATTAGCAAAGATAAATTTTATTATTCTTGGCTCTGGGTGGGTTTAAATCTAAAATATTTTAAAGAATTTTTCGCAATGATAATCTACATTTTAAGAGTTTTTTATCATGGTAGCTGTGTAAAAAATTGATCGGAGCACTTTCTTATCAGAATGCGTGAAGGGCATTTATATTTTTTAATCTTAGCATAATTTTGAACCTGGGTATAGTTTTTTTAGCACAGACTTTAGTTATGGTTTCGAGAGCATTGTGATCTTTGCAAATTTTCATGTCATAGCGATAAATCGTTGATATG
The DNA here is from genome assembly GCF_000015445.1 of Bartonella bacilliformis KC583. NCBI lineage: Bacteria > Pseudomonadati > Pseudomonadota > Alphaproteobacteria > Hyphomicrobiales > Bartonellaceae > Bartonella > Bartonella bacilliformis. The sequence goes on from NC_008783.1 coordinate 50,541, forward strand.
GTGTGCACTATTTGGTTGTGATTGTAGGACTTTTTGGGACAAAGCTTTAGATTTTTTATGGTTAAAGCGCTCTTTTTGGGTGAGGGATTTTGTTTTTTTGAATATTTTGTAAATAAAGAAAAGACAAAGGCTCAGCTAATTATTTTTGCGCATGACGGGGCAGTAAATAAAAAAGCGATTTCTTGCAAGAGAAATTCAAAAATTAAACAAGATTTTTCAAAATCACTTAAAATTAAATAAAACCAAAATAGTAAAAATGGAGCGGGCGATGGGATTCGAACCCACGACCCCAACCTTGGCAAGGTTGTGCTCTACCCCTGAGCTACACCCGCTCACAGAATTTAAAGCAGATGCTTCAAACGGTCTCTGTATGGCGTAGGCTGCTCTGAATTGCAACAAAAAAATAACATTTTATGGTGATTTATTTGTGCAACGTAAAAAAAATAAAGATTGATTTCACAAGTGCTCTTTAATAGATTATCGCTCCTATTGTTATATATTGTGAGGGGAGAGATGGTAATCGTGAAAAAAGTATTAAGTCTATGCATTGCTATGGTGGCTGTTTTTACAGGGGGTAGTTTTGCACAAGAAGCTCAGGCAGCTCAGCGAGTTAAAATCGCTATTACGCAAATTGTTTCACATCCTGCTTTGGATAAAGTGCGCAAAGGGGTGGAAGATGTACTGGAAGAAAATGGTTATAAAAATGGTGACAATTTAGAACTGACCTTTTTATCGGCGCAAGGTAACATTTCTACGGCAACACAAATTGCACGGAAATTTGCTGGTGATAAACCTGATGTTATTGTTGCAATTAGCACCCCTTCAGCGCAGACAATATTGGCAGCAACAAAAGAAATTCCCATTGTTTTTTCTGCAATTTCTGACCCTGTTGAAGCAAAATTAGTGTCTTCACTTGTAAAGCCTGGTGGCAATGTAACAGGGGTTTCTGATCGCGCAGATGTTGCAGAGAATCTTAAACTTTTAAGAGAAATAAAACCAAATTTAAAAAAATTAGGTTACCTCTATAATGCATCTGAGGCTAATTCTGTCTCTACACTTAAGGTGTTGAAAGAGTTAGCAAATAAAATGGGAATTGAGGTTATTAGTTCATCAGCACCAAAATCTTCTGATGTTCAAGCGGCAACGCGAGCTTTGATTAATAAGGTAGATGTTATTTTTGTTCCCACTGACAATACGATTATTGCTGTTTTAGAAGGCGCAACAAAAATTGCCCTTGAAACCAAAATACCTTTGTTTACTTTAGATTCTAATTCTATTGGGCGTGGGCCTTTTATAACGCAAGGCGTTAGTTATTATAGTGTAGGGGTTGATACCGGAAAATTGGTTTTGCGTATTTTAAATGGCGAAAAACCAGGCGATCTTGATGTTGTACAAGCAGATAACAAGAATATTCAAGTTGATAGAAAGATCATTGAAAAACTTGGTATTGTCTTACCACAGACAGTTCTTGAACGCATTACAGAAGTTGAGGAATAGATTTCTATAACTAAGCTCTCATGGAGATGAGATTGGGGAGATGATATCTGAATGAATATATTTGCTTTTTGGGGAGCTGTAGAATTAGGTCTTATTTACGCCTTTGTTGCTATTGGGGTTTATCTGTCGTTTCGAGTTTTAGACTTTCCTGATTTAACGGTTGATGGTTCGTTTCTTCTTGGTTCGTGTGTTTGTGGCGTTTTAATTCTTTTAGGTGTTAATGCGTGGGTTGCTATGTTGTGCGCTTTTGGTGCAGGTATGGTTGCTGGTTTATTAACGGCTTTGTTAAATGTGCAGTTTGGTATTTTAAATCTTTTAGCCTCAATTTTAACGATGTCAGCGCTTTATACGATTAATCTTCGTATTATGGGGATTATGGGAGGAGCTAACATTAATTTAGCGCTTGCAGATACAGCTTTGACACCTTTTTACGGTTTGTTTGGTTTGCCCGATCTTTTTATCCGTCCTCTTTTTGTTGGGTGTGTTTTACTCATCGTGACCTTTTTAATTTGGCGTTTTTTAACCAGTGAAGTTGGTCTTGCTATGCGGGCAACAGGGGTGAACCCATGCATGGCTAAAGCACAAGGGATCCATACCGCGGCATTGATTTATTTGGGTATGGGGCTTGCAAATGCGTGCGTTGCTTTTGGGGGAGCTTTGTATATCCAAACAGCAATTGCTACGGATATTACAGGGGGCGTTGGAACTATTGTTTTTGGTTTAGCCGCAGTCATTATCGGTGAAACTTTATTCCGCACACGCAATATTTTTTGGATTATGGTCAGTTGTATTATGGGATCTGTTTTTTACCGTGTTGCTGTGCAATTTGCCTTTGAAGCAAGCGGTATAGGCATTGATACGTCGACAGATCTTCAGCTTATTACAGCATTATTGGTTATGTTGGCTCTGATTGTACCGCGTTATTTGGGGAGGGCATCAACATGATTGAACTTTCTCATGTTGGGGTTGTTTTTAAACCGAAAACACCTCTAGAAAAACGCGCTTTAATTGATATTAACCTCAAAATTAATCAGGGGAGTTTTGTCACAGTTATTGGTTCAAATGGTGCTGGTAAATCGACTTTGCTGAGTGTTGTATCAGGAGCACTTCTTCCTACAGAAGGGCAAATGATGATCAATGGACACGATGTTTCTTGTCAATCAATTCGTGAACGGGCTGGTAGGGTTGCTTGTGTTTTCCAAGATTCATTGATGGGAAGTTGTGGTTCTTTGACTATTGAAGAAAATTTAGCTCTTGCCGCTCTGCGGGGAAGGCATCGAGGTTTTTATTCAGCGTTAAGACGTGAAAAACGACAATTTTTCCGCGAGAAAATTGCCCAATTAGGACTTGGCCTTGAAGACTATCTGCATAACCGTATGGATAGTTTGTCAGGTGGGCAGCGGCAAGCCGTCTGTCTTATCATGGCTACTTTAGCTCATGCGGATGTTTTATTGCTCGACGAACATACTTCAGCATTAGATCCAGGAATGGCTGATTTTGTTATGGGTTTGACCAAAAAGATTGTTGAAGAGAATCAATTAACCACTATTATGATAACGCATTCTATCCGTCAGGCTCTTGATTATGGGGACCGCACACTGATGTTGCACGGAGGAGAAGTCGTTTTAGACATTCATCAAGAAGAGCGTAAAGGTTTAAAAATGAGTGATGTGATGGGTATGTTTCAAAAAGTTCGTGGGACTGTTCTTGATGATGATAAACTCTTAATGGAGTAATCTTTGGCCCAAAAGAAAGCGCATGAAGTTGACCATTTTCTAACGCATTTTTCGCGTTCTTTTCCTATTGTTTTAATTTACGGTCCTGATCGCGGTCTTGTTTGTGAACGTGTACAGCGTTTTATCAAACTCACACAAATAGCCACAGATGATCCTTTTGCAACAGTTCGCCTTGATGCTGCTGAAATTGATAAAGATCCTGCGCGATTAGGAGATGAAGCACGCACTTTATCGCTTTTTGGTAGCGACCGTTTGGTATGGGTGTCAAATGGTGCTAACCAAAAAAATTTTCTTGAAGCTCTTAAGCTTTTAATTGCAGAACCTCCGGAAAAAAGTTTCATTTTAATTGAAGCAGGAGATTTGAAAAAAGGAATAGGGCTGCGCAATATTGTTGAAACGGCATCGGTTGCAATGGCTTTGCCTTGTTATGCAGATGATGTTCGTTCTCTGGATACGTTAATTGATGAAGTTTTAGAAAGCTTCAAGATGACTCTTTCTTTGGAAGCACGGAAAGGTTTGTATGAAAGTCTGGGGGGAGATCATCTTGTTTCGCGCCGTGAATTAGAAAAGCTATGCCTTTATGCTTCAGAGAAGCGCCATATTACTCTTGAGGATGTCAAAGCTGTGGTGAGCGATGTGAGCGCTTTTTCTTCTGATGAAGTGATTGATGCTATTTTATTGGGGGATGGTAAAGAGTTTGAAGTTCATTTTAGCCGATATGTAGCTATGCACAACACACCTTTTTTGGTTTTAAGTACAGCGCAAAGGCATTTTCAACAGTTGCAAATTTTGCGTTATCAAGTGGAAATTGAACAGAAAACGGCTTTTGCCGTTATGTCTCAAGCGCGACCACCGATTTTTTTTCAGCGGAAAAAGACAGTTGAAAAAGCTTTGAAATATTGGACACTGGAAAAAATTTCTTATGCTATGGAAAAAATTCAGTGTGCTCTTTTAGAAAGTCGTAAAAATCCACTTTTGGGTGAAGCAATCATTCATAGAGTTTTATTGGAACTGGTCTTTATGATAAGACGCCAAATGTCATCTTGAAAGTTTTTGGCTATGTTTGTGCAGGATTTTTTTTGATCATTGCAAAAGTTGATGTTTTAACCAATAATTGAAGCAGTGATTTTTTGATAAAGTTCAGATAAATTCAAAAAAAATATCATTGGAAAGTATAGAAATTTGATCAGGAATATATCGTTATGTTATCATATTCTTATCAATGCCATTAGCCATTATTGGCGTGGTGATGGCAGTGCTTTTGCAAGCCATGTTGCGCTTTCAGGACTTTTGGCATTTTTCCCTTTTTTTATCTTTGGAACATTTTTTGCTGGTTTTATTGGAGCTTTTACCTATACACCACAAAAAATTGCAGCACTTGTCCAGTTATTGCCAGATGCAATTACAAAACCTTTGATGAAGGAAATCATCAATGTTTTAACTATTCAGCGCAGGGATGTCTTAACACTTTCTGTTTTTGGAGCCGCTTATTTTGCCTCTAATGGGATAGAAGCCTTGCGGACAGCCTTAAATAAAGCTTACCGTGTTGTAGATTATCGTAGTTTTATTTTTTGCCGTTTTCAAAGTTTGTTTTTTGTCATCATTGGAGCGATTGGTCTTGTTGTTATTAGCTTTTCATTGGTATTGGCGCCTGTCCTGGTTAAAATGATGCAACAACATTCTCCCTTCATTACTGAATATGTTGGTGTTATTCGTCTGTGGCGTTACACGATCGCGATAGTTATTTCATTGATAAGTCTTCTTATTGTTCATAAATGGTTGCCTGCAGGAAAGCGGAAATTAATCGATATTTTGCCAGGAATTGTGGTGACAATGTTTGCTTGGTTTTTGGCGTCGATGGCTTTTGCACATTATTTAAATTTAACAATGCTTAATTATGTTTCGACCTATGCGGGATTAGCTTCTATCATGGTTGCTATTATTTTTTTATATATGCTGAGTGCAATTTTTATTTTGGGAGGTGAAATCAACGCGGCCATTATGTTGTATCGGGATCGTTTGCAACACCCCAATGAATAAAAGAAGCAAGAGAGTGTTGTGTTAATTAAAAATCAAGAGCAAGATACACAAACAAAACCTGCTATCATTTTGTTGGTTGATGCTGATGCTTGTCCTGTAAAGTCTGAAATTTACCGTGTGATGAATCGTTATCAGCTCAAGACATTTATTGTAGCAAACCATTTTTTATCTCTTCCAAATGAAGCCCTTCTTGAAAGGGTTATTGTGTCTCAAGGGCCTGATTGTGCAGACAATTGGATTGTTGATCATGTCCATCAGGCCAGTATTGTTATCACGAATGATATTCTTTTGGCAGCGCGAGTTGTGCAAAGGGGTGGAGTTTGCCTTTCGCCGACAGGACGTGTTTTTGATATCAGCTCAATTGGTCAAGCTTTGGCTATGCGTAATTTGATGGAGGATTTGCGCGAACAAGGCTGTGTGACGGGTGGACCCCGTCCTTTTTGTCGCAAAGACCGTTCCACTTTTTTATCCGCTTTGGATTTAGCAATACAGCGCTTAAAAAGGCGCGGGTATTAAATTATTTTATTTCTTCAATAACAGCTTTTATCAGTGCTTTCGCATCGTCATTGGCCCATGGCGCAGAGCCATTTAGGGAAGCAATGAGACGGCCCTTTTTATCGATCAAGAGTGTGACCGGAAGTCCCATAGCGAGCCCTTGTTTGCGGATGTTACGAAAAATATTCATTGTTTTGTCGCGATAATAAACCAAATGATCTGCCTGGATTTCGTGTAAAAATTTTTGAATTTTTTCAGGAGACGCTGTTGTATCAACATTAATCGCGATAACATCAAAATTGTCTCCCCCCATATCATGTTTTAATTGTGCTAATTCTGGCATTTCCATGCGGCATGGTGTGCACCAAATGGCCCACAGATTGATGAGTATTGGTTTTCCGTTAAATTCAAGAAGTTTATGGTCTTTTCCCTGAATATCCTTAAAAGAAAGCTGGTTCATATCATAGAGCTTATCGGCGAATCGGATATGACTAAAAAAGCCTTGAGCAGCTTTTTTGATTGCTGCTATTTCTTTCATGTGTGTTGTGTTGGAGTTTATTTCTTGTGCTTTGGCCTTTGAAATAAAATTGGCAACAAAAGTACCTCTCGTGCTATTGTGGTTTATTGTTGTGTATAAACTTAAGGCAATGATAAAGGACGCAATAAAGAATTGCATTTTTTTATTCTTATTTTTTCGGCTGATAAAAATTTGAGAAATCATAATTTTTGTCCTTTTAGAGAGTACTTGCAGGCTATGACGGGTGATAAGTTAAGCAATCAAATGTGGGGTGGTCGTTTTGCAGCAGGTCCTGCTGCAATTATGGAAGAAATTAACGCTTCTATTGATTTTGACCAAAAACTTTATCGGCAAGATATTGAAGGTTCATTGTCTCACGCAGCAATGTTAGCGCAAACGAAGATTATTTCACATTCTGATTATGAAAAAATTGTTCATGGTTTGCAACTTATTCGTCAAGAAATTGAAACAGGCTCCTTTACCTTTTCACGAAAGCTTGAAGATATTCATATGAATATTGAAGCACGGCTTAGCGAATTAATTGGCCCTGTGGCAGGGCGTTTGCATACCGCGCGTTCACGCAATGATCAAGTTGCTGTTGATTTTCGATTGTGGGTGCGTGAAGCAGCACAAAAAATAGCGCAAGCTTTAAAGGATTTGATGGAGCAATTGCTTATGCGGGCAGAACAGCACGCAGATACATTGATGCCGGGTTTTACCCATTTACAAACTGCACAGCCCGTTACATTTGGCCATTATATGATGGCTTATGTTGAAATGTTTGGTCGAGATTTATCGCGGATGCGTGATGCCATTGAGCGCATGAATGAATCGCCTTTGGGGGCTGCTGCCTTGGCAGGAACGGGTTTTCCGATTGATCGTTTTATGACAGCACAAGCTTTGGGTTTTCGTGAACCAACACGCAATTCGATTGACAGTGTGTCTGATCGTGATTTTGCGCTAGAATTTTTAAGTGCTGGTGCTCTTTGTGCTATGCATCTTTCGCGTTTAGCAGAAGAAATTATTCTATGGTCGAGCGCGCAATTTCATTTTATTCGTTTATCGGATGCTTTTTCAACGGGTTCATCCATTATGCCACAAAAAAGAAATCCCGATGCTGCGGAGCTTGTGCGGGCTAAGGCAGGGCGGTTAAATGCTGCATTGATGGGGCTTTTAACGGTAATGAAAGGGTTACCTCTTGCCTACTCAAAAGATATGCAAGAAGATAAAGAATATGTGTTTGATGGGGTTTTGAATTTGGAATTATCGCTAGCCGCAATGATGGGGATTATCAGCGATCTTGAAGTCAATAAAGAAGCTATGAAACAAGCCGCTGGTTCTGGTTATGCTATTGCTACTGATTTAGCGGATTGGTGTGTGCGTGAATTAGGGCTTCCTTTTCGTGAAGCTCACCATATTACAGGGCGCGCTGTGGCTTTGGCAGAACAGAAGAAATGCAGTCTTGATGAGTTGTCATTAGATGAGTTTCAAACCCTCCATCCAGATATAAACGCAGCTGTTTTTGATGTTTTGACCATTGAAAAATCTGTTGAAAGTCGCAACAGTTTTGGGGGAACAGCGCCTTCAGAAGTGCTTCGCCAAGTTGCTTATTGGAAACAGCATCTTGTAACTGCCTAAGGATTTTATTTTCAACCCAATAACGGAAGTAAGCTATCAAGATGAGAGAAAAGGGCGTATGAAAACATTTGTAAGGACTGTAATCATTACTCTTTTTTGTCCCATCATTTTTATTGGATGTGGGCGTAAAGGTGCTCTCGAGAGACCTCCTGCAAGTGTGATGGAGTCTTCGCAAGAGGAATTTGTTTCTAAAAATAAAGCCGATAAAGCTTTCATTCTCGATCGATTGATAAAATAGGGGTTTTTATGAATTTTTTTTCTTATCATCAGGGTGAGCTACACGCTGAAGGTCTCTCGCTTTCTACCCTCGCAAAGGATGTGGGAACACCCTTTTATTGTTATTCTTCTGGTGCATTGGTTGCACATTTTAAAGAATATCAAGAGGCATTCCACGATATGCCGAGTCTCATTGCTTATGCGGTGAAGGCTAATTCCAATCAAGCTGTTTTGCGGATTTTAGCCGCAAAGGGAGCAGGAGCTGATGTCGTGTCAGAGGGTGAATTGCGGCGTGCGCTTGCTGTTGGGATTACACCTCAGCGCATTGTTTATTCTGGTGTCGGAAAAACAGTGAGAGAGATAGATTTCGCTCTTTCTCAAGATATTTTTTGTTTTAACGTTGAATCAGAACCAGAACTTGAACAATTATCAGCACGTGCTGTTGCTTTGTCAAAGACGGCGCGCATTTCATTGCGCATTAATCCTGATGTAGATGCTAAGACCCATAAGAAAATTACAACTGGCAGGTTTGATAATAAATTTGGTATTCCGTTGTCATTAGCGTGTAGTGCCTATAAAAAAGCAGCGCAATTGCCGGGTTTACAAGTCCGTGGGATGGATATGCATATCGGCAGTCAGATTTGTGATTTAAAACCGTTTGAAGACGCGTTTCTGATTGCTGCCGATTTTGTCCGTCATTTATGGCGTGAGGGCTATGCGATCACCCATATAGACATTGGGGGTGGGCTTGGCATTTCTTATCATCCTGAACAAAATATGGTTCCCTCTCCTGCTGATTACGCGGCGTTGGTGAGGAAACATATTGCTCCTTTAGGGATTAATATTATTTTAGAACCTGGGCGCAGTATTGCTGGTCATGCTGGTGTGTTGGTAACATCTGTCATATATTTAAAAAGAGGAGAAGGGCGAAATTTTGTTGTTGTGGATGGCGCCATGAATGATTTTCTTCGCCCAACACTTTATGATGCTTGGCAGACAGTCGTGCCCGTCAAAAAAGCACCGGAAGATGCTCCCTTGATCATGGCAGATATTGTCGGCCCAGTGTGTGAAACGGGTGATTATTTAGGGTTAAATCGCTCATTACCGATGGTTGCTGCCGGTGATCTTTTAGCGATTACAGGAGCAGGGGCTTATGGTGCAGTGATGGCAAGTACTTATAATAGCCGACTGTTAGTGCCTGAAATTTTGGTGCAGAATACGCGTTATGATGTTATTCGGCCGCGTCTTGATTATGAGCAATTAATGGGATTAGATCATATTCCAGATTGGATTGAGAATTTTTAAATATTTATTCTTATTTCCATTAAACTTTAACGCAATAATTTGTTTGATAGGAATTATTGTGTATGAGTCTTATGATGTTAACGCATAGTTATCAAAAAGGATAAGTGTTCGTCTATGAGTGATGAAAACATCAAAAGATGCGTCATGATAAGGCTTTGGGGGGTGCGCTTTTTAGCCTGGTGTATCTTATGTTTTGAACGAATCTGGCCGCGCCTTTTGCCGTTTTTTTTGGCTTTGAGCTTTTTATGCTCGCTGAGTTGGTTTGGCATTTTTAATGTTCTACCTTATGGGTGGCATTTATTTTTTCTTAGTCTTATATTGTTTGTTGCTGTGGGCAGTCTATTTTTGCTTGCGGGCTTTCGCTTTCCTACAGCGAAAGAGGTTGATCGTCATATTGAGCAGAAAAGTGGCCTAAAAAATCAACCCTTAAGCGTTCAAACGGATCGTTTATGTTCTGAAGATGATAAAGATTTTAGCGCGGTTATTTGGCGTGAACATCAACGCCGCATGGCAGAAGATTTGCGCTATGTGCGAAGCGGATTTGCTTACCCCAATAGTGCTAACCATGATCCTATGGCTTTGAGGTTTGTGTTTGTTCTACTTTGTGTGTGTGCTTTCAGTTTCTCTTTTGGTTCATTAGGAGGGCGCTTGCAGGACGCATTTGATTTACGCTCTATGGTCAATGAATCATCAATGCGGGTTGATGCTTGGGTTACACCACCTTCTTATACGGGTGTTGCCCCCATTTACTTAACACGAAGTGAGATGACAAATTTTTCTATTCCTGAAGGGAGTGAGGTGGTTGTCCGTGTTGTTGATGGATCTGGTGTTAAAGTAAAGGCAGTATCTGAAGAGGATGGGCGTAAAGTTTTGCTTTCTCAAAAAAGAGAAAAGACAGCTTTGAATGATTCCATTGTTCGTTTTGAAACACGGTTAGAACGTTCCATAAATTTATTCTTTTCATCACGTTATCAACAACAACAATGGCATTTGGACATGATGAAAGACCAAATACCAACAATCCGTTGGCTTGAAAAACCAGAGCGGATTTCAGCTGGGGCATTGGAGTTGCAGTATGAAATGGATGATGATTATGGCGTTACAAATGCTTTTGCTGCTATAGAGTCTCTTGTTGATTTTGATAAAAACGCAGTTCCTCTTTACCAAGCTCCTCAAATAAAGCTTCTTTTAGCACGTGGTGGAAAGGGAAAAATGCGGATGGTGCAAGATTTATCGAGCCATCCATGGGCAGGCACGGAAGTTAAGATCACTTTAGTGGTAGAAGATGGTGCTGGCCAAAAGGGGCGTAGCAAAACCTTTGTTATGACATTACCGCAGCGTGTTTTTGCTAACCCTGTTGCTCGTGCGGTCAATGAACAACGCCGTTTATTAGCTCTTAATGCTGCTGCGCGTGAGCGTGTACTCGATATGCTTGCTGCTTTGCTTGTTCGTCCAGAAAATGGTATACAAAATTCAATCAATATTCTTGCATTACAGAGTGCGTGGACAAGGCTGTCGATGGCACAAACAGAAGATGAATTACGTGATGTGGTTCATTATTTGTGGCAGATTGCCATAGCGATTGAGGGTGATCAGTCAGAGTCTGCTCAGCAAAGACTAAAACAAGCACAAACGGCTCTGCGCGATGCATTGCGCCGTGGTGCTTCAGGAGCAGAAATTGAACGCCTTATGGCTGATTTACGCCAGGCTATGCATGATTATATCCGTGCTTTGGCTGAAAAAGCACCAGAAAATAGTGACTCTAATAATAAGGCGAACCTTTCTGAAGATAGTCTGCACAAAAAGCTCGATTCGATTGAGCAAATGGCTCAAATAGGGTCTTCTTCTTCTGCTGAACAGCTTTTAGATGAAATTGAACAAACACTTGATCATTTGCGCGTTCAAAAAAGCAATCGGGATCAAGAGCAAAAGAATACGCAAACAACAAAGATGAAAAAGACGATTGATAAACTTGGTGATGTGATGCGCCGTCAGCAGGAAATTCTCAATGATACACATCGTTTAGAAACAGAAAAACGACGTGGGGAAACTGTTACACAAGAGCAGAGTGAAGCTTTGGTAGAACGTCAAGCTCAATTACAGTCTGAATTATCGGTGTTAGAAAAGGAATTGTCAGAGCAAGGTTTTGAAAAGGGTGGTGTGTTGAAAGAGGCAGAAGAGAAAATGAATTCTGCAAAAGCTGCCCTTGGTCATGGAAACCACGAGACATCTGTAAAAAATCAATCAGATGTCTTAGAATCTTTGCGACAAGGTGCACAAAATATTTTACAAAAAATGCGTGAAGCGTTGAAACAATCTGAAGATATGCAAAATGCTGCTGAGTCTCAAGATCCATTAGGACGTCCCTTATCTTCAGACAGTGATCAGGGGCAAAACGGTAAGACTATGTCTCAGGAGGGTGATAAGGCGCAGGCACGGCAAATTCTGGAAGAAATTCGCAGGCGTCTCAACAAGGACCATCTCTCTGAAGAAGAAAAGAATTATCTTGAAAGGTTGTTGCATTTTCACTAACGAGGGCGCTTTTCTTATAATATCTTTTTTGGAAAAAGTGCATTTTCTCATAAGAAGCAGATAGGAAATGCTCGTAGGAGAAGTTTTATTGGAAGAGAAGACGCAAAGGGGAATAATAATGAAGCTATTAAAGTCATGACAACATTGTTGAGATGATTTCATCATTTGGATTTATAAAGTATGAAGGGTATCTATTCTTGCAGAGAAAAGGTGAAATCTCCATAAACTAGATCTACGAAGATCTGCACTATTTAAAATTTTTTTCTACACGGTACATTACGTTGGATATAATCACACTGAGAGATTTTTATGCTTCTCCACTCGGTACGCGGGTGCAAACGACGCTGTGTGAGCAACTTAATATAAAATGGCCAAATCTTGATGATAAACGCGTCTTGGGTTTTGGTTATTCTTTGCCTTATCTTGCTGCATTGCATGCACGTGCACAACAGTGTTTTGCTTTCATGCCAGCTAATCAAGGTGTGACACCCTGGCCTTGTGCGGATAAGGTTGCGACAGCGCTCGTTTTTGAAGAAGATTTGCCTCTTCCTGATGCTTCAGTGGATTGTATTTTATTGATTCATGCCCTGGAATATAGCGAAAATGCACGGGAAACACTCAATGAAATATGGCGTGTTTTGGCTCCTAATGGTCATTTGATTGTTATTGTTCCTAATCGTTGTGGATTATGGGCACGCAATGATCGCACGCCTTTTGGCTATGGCCAACCCTATAGTCGACAACAAATTGTTCGTTTATTTGAAGAAACAAATTTTATTGTCAGGTCTGTGCAAGAAATTGTGCATTATATGCCTTTTTCTGGGCGTGTTTCGCGGTTATTTTCACTTTTCTATGAACCTCTGGCGCGCTACCTGTTTCCTTATTTTGGTGGATTGTTAATGTGCCAGGTCCAGAAACGTGTTTATCAAGGTCTATTTGTGCAGCGCCGCCAATCACGACGTGTGTTCATTCCTGTTTTATCACCACAAGCTCGTGAAAAATGTACACCATCTTAGTCTTCTCCTTGTATTGCAGGAAAAGAGAGTTGAGATGATCAGGACTTATGTGTTGAGCCATGCGTGTAAAAAATAAAATTAAGATGGTGCTCCCTTTAACAGTTCAGGTAATGCTCTTTCTAAAGATTAAAACAATATTCCCTAAAGGTTAAGGCGATACCCATTTTGATCTGTGATGAGGATTTGTGCATTCGCAGGATCTTTTTCTATTTTTTTTCGCAGACGATAAATATGTGTTTCTAATGTATGGGTAACAATCTGCTCATTATAGCCCCAAATCTGTTCTAACAAGGTTTCGCGGCTGATAACTTGGTTTTTTCTTGTGCAATAGAGATATTTAAGAATTGCAGCTTCTTTTTCTGTAAGACGAATGTGATTATTCTGCTGATCAATGAGGAGTTTTTGCCCAGGTTTAAAATTATAGGGCCCAATATGAAAAACTGCATCTTCATTGTGTTCATATTGGCGCAGTTGAGCACGGATGCGCGCTAATAATACAGCGAAGCGGAAGGGTTTTGTTACATAATCATTAATGCCCACTTCAAGATTTAACAGACTATCACAATTGGTGTCATCACGAGTGATCATGATAATAGGAGCACGAAACCCTTGTTGACGGAGCTTGGTGACAGTTGTACGGTCATCAAGGTCAGAAAATTCAGCATCAATAATGATAAGATTAATTCTTTTTTCTTGAGCTACAGTGATTCCTGCTTCAGCTGTTTTGGCTTGCAGGATTTCAAATTCCTTATATATTTGCAATTGTTCCACCAAAATGTGACGTAGATTATCATCCTCCTCAATGATTAAAAGGTTATAGTCGCTCATTTTTTTTCCTTATAAAAGCATGTTTGGATTATGATTTTGAAAGTAGTTTCACGAAAAATGAGATTTCATGCAAGTAGAATTAAAAAGGAAACTGTAAAAAAGAAGACTTGTGTGACTCTTATAACCGTTCGTCGGCAAGTGCGCATGGCAGGCAGGCATACACAGGGTATCCTTTGTATAGGTCAGCATCGTTTATTTTGCGCTCTAGGACGCTCTGGTGTTTCTGCTTTTAAACATGAGGGCGATGGAGCGACACCTTTAGCGAAGATGCGCTGTTTAAGAGGATTTCGAGGTAATTTTTATCGGTCTTTACCGCGTTCAGCTTTATCTTTTCGCCGTATTCGAGCCCATGATGGCTGGTGTAATGCAAGTGGGGACGCCAATTATAACCGTTTCGTCCGCCTTCCTTATTCTAAAAGTGCTGAAAAAATGCAGCGTGAGGATAATCTTTATGCAATTGGTCTTATTCTCGATTGGAATATTACAGAACGAAAAATGGCAAAAGGAAGTGCTATTTTTATGCATTTAGCGCGGGATAATTATCAGCCGACAGAAGGGTGTATTGCGCTTTCCCGCCGTGATATGGAGCGGTTGCTGCCCTATATAAGTCAGCGAACAAAAATTGCGGTTTTAGCTTAAAGCATTTCTGGTTGAAGACCACCCATAGCACAAATTTCTTTCCATTCCTCTTCTGTAACGGGTTGTACTGATAATCGCATAGCTTTAACCAGTGTCATCGTGTTTAATTTTGGATTGGCTTTGATCTGTTTTAGTGAAACAGGGTTTGGCATATCACAAATAGCCCGAATATCCACACATTCCCAGCGTGGATCAGATGTTGTTGAATCAGGGTGCGTTTCAGCACAAATTTCTACAATGCCAACAATCTCTAACCCTTTATTGGAATGATAAAAAAACCCCTTATCACCATATTTCATGGCGCGCATGTTGTTGCGGGCTTGATAGTTGCGCACGCCATCCCATTGTTCTCCATCAAGGCCTTTTTTCTTTTGCATGGTCCATGACCATTTATCGGGTTCGGATTTAAAAAGCCAATAAGCCACGAAAAGCTCCTTTTCATAAAGTTTGATGCGGTTTCAGATTTTTTATGAATGCTCTAATAGTTTTTATATGCATTGTGGTTTTTGATCTCTTTCACACTTTTGCTCCACGGCGCCCTGTTCCGATTAAAGGCAAAGCGTTTTCATCTAACGGCCAACGTGAACGGGGGGCAATATCAAGCGGGCTTGTTTGCCCCCGTGCTATTCTCTCTGCACCAGCAAAAGCAATCATGGCAGCATTATCCGTACACAGAGAGGGAGGGGGGGCAATAAATTCAAAACTATGTTGATGGGCAAGATTTTGTAGAGTTAAACGAATGGCCTGATTAGCAGCAACACCGCCGGCAACAACAAAAGCTGGAGGGCGGTGCTCTTGGTTATGAGAAGAAGGATATTGGCTGGTGAAATATTGCAAAGCCAAGTGAACACGATCTTGCAATGTATCGATGACGGCAGCTTGAAAACTTGCAGCGATGTCTGAAACATCCTGTTCTGAAAGAGGAGCCATAGCTGTTGCTGCTTGTCGAACAGCGGTTTTCAGACCAGAAAAAGAAAAATTGAGTTGTTTGTTCCCTTTTAAAGGTCGTGGCAGAGGGATGCGATTTTTGTCTCCCAAAAGAGCAGCCTTTTCAAGAGCTGGGCCACCAGGATAGGGAAGGCCTAAGAGTTTTGCGGTTTTATCAAAAGCTTCCCCCAAGGCATCGTCAAAGGTTGTTCCTAGACGCTGATAGTTGCCTACTCCATGAACAAGGATCATTTGTGTATGGCCACCTGAGACCAGAAGCAATAAATAAGGAAAAGTGACTTGATGGGTAAGAACAGCTGTTAACGCATGACCTTCGAGATGATTAACAGCAATGAAGGGTTTTCCAGTGGCAAAAGCCAGTGCTTTTGCACTCATCAGGCCGACTAAAAGCCCCCCTATCAAACCGGGGCCACCGGTGACAGCAATCGCGTCAATCTCTTTCAGTGTTGTTTTAGCTTTTGCTAGTGCTTCGAGAATTAGAGTGTCGAGAATTTCAACATGGGCGCGTGCTGCAATCTCAGGCACAACACCGCCATAAGGCGCGTGATCTTCGATTTGGCTCCAAACGATATTGGAGAGGATATGACTTTTTCCTTTTAAATTGTGTTCAATAACAGCGGTGGCAGTTTCGTCGCAACTTGTTTCTATTCCCAACAGGCGCATTATAGGCTAAACCTTATGTTTAAAAATTCTTTAAGAATGATCGGTATCACGGACAGATAAAGATGCAAAGTGCTTCTCTTAAAGTTGGCTCTTATGAGCGTCAATAGGTATATAATTTTTGTGCAATGTTATGCATGACTCATCACTGTTTTTCTGTATTTTGTGCTACATATTAGTATTGGTGTGTTTAAAGTCTTTCGATCAAGGGGGCTGGCCTTAAACGTATCTCGTGAGAATGAACAATCGAATAATTGATCTACGGTATCAATTCTTAGTCAATAGGATGTAAGACAGAGCCTGTAGCCATGGGGAGCGTTTGGCTCTTAAAGTTTCTTTCATTTTATTATTTTATTATCAGCAATGAGAGAGAAAAAGAGACAGTCATGGTAGATTCTTCAAAACCGAAAGAAAATCCGCATTATAAAGGTGTTAAGCGTAAGGCATCTGTCATTGAGCATGAAGAAATGCGTGATGATTCAGAGCAAAAAACACAAAATTTAGCAGAGTCCTCTGCATTACAGGAGTCTGCTGTAGTGAAAAAACAGAGCAAAGAAAAGCAAAAGGAAAAGAGCCGGTGTTCTTTTAGTGTGGCTTTGATTTGCTTGCTCATTTCAGGGATTGTGAGTGTTTTAACGACGTTGAGTCTTTTGATAGGGTTTCAACGGGATGGTTCTCTTTTCCCTTTTCTAAGTAGACATAATTCTGCAACAGAGCAAGCTTTGCAGATGGCGAAAACCGCACAAAATCAATCAGAAGCAACAGAAAGGCAATTGACACATCTTCTCCAAGAGCTTGATCTATTGAAAACAGATGTTTCTTCTGTCTCGCAAAGTGTCTCTCTTTTTGAAAAAGAGATGAGCTTTAAAGAAGAAGTCGGAAAAAATGTGGCAGATTTAGAGAGACAAGTGGCTGTTCTTGAAGATAAAGTGCAAGCTTTGGTTGAAACATCAAAAGATATGGAAGCGGTTCTTTCATCACAAAATTTTGAAGAGACTCAAAGCAACAAGATCTTACAAGAAGAAAACAAAAAAACTCTGACTAATCTAGAGCAAAAAGTTATGCTTTTTGAAGAGCATGTAAAAAATTCGGCTGAGATGTCAAAGGATAGGTCAACTTCGTTGACGGAAAACAATATAGAAAATGATGTAATGGAATTGAAAAAACAGCTCAACACTTTGCAAGAAAATATGGCAACGAAGAGTGGTGAAGAAAAATCTGTAAACATGCAAATGCTTACGGCAGTCAGTGCATTAAAAAATGCTGTAATGCGTGGCGGACCTTTCATTGATGAGTTAAAAGCCGTACAAAAGTTCTTCCCTGAATTGCCTGGGCTTGATATTTTACAAAAAAAAGCACGGACAGGTTTTTCCAATTCTAGGAAGCTTGCTCATGATTTTGCAGCTGTTGCTGATATTATTGTTGGTTTGCAGAATATTGTTGCGCCAGAGGCTGGTTTTTTTGCACAGATTTTGACATGGATGAAAGGTCTTTTTGTTACACGGCCAATTGGCGATATTGCAGGAACAACAATGGAAGCAATTGTCGCACGGATGGAAGCTGCTATCCAGGAAGGTAACTATGAAAAGGCCTTAGAGGAATGGGAAGCTTTACCTAAGAACGCTCAAGATGCTTCAGCCGATTTTGCAAAGCAGCTTAAGCAAAAGCTCTCCGTTCGTAATATTTTACAAGATTTGTTGACTTCTATTCAGCAAGGGCGTTTTGAGACGAGAAAGAGTAAGTGAGATCAAGAGTAATGATACGTGTTGTGGTGTATAGTTTTGCTGTTTGTGTGTTGGGTGCCCTTTTTGGGTGGGTTGCGAACCACAATAGTATTGTTGTCATTACATTTTTGCAAACGCGATTTGCTATTTCTTTATTAACACTTTTGAGTGTGTCTATTGTGCTCTTGGTTATGCTGGCCCTTGTCTGGTGGCTGTTGCGTGGTCTTTTTTTTGCTCCTAATGCTTTGCGTCGTTATTTTTCTACACGCCGCCAAAAAAAAGGTCGTGAAGCGCTTTCACAAGGGCTTCTTGCTGTTTTTTCTGGTGACTATGTTACGGCAAAAAAAATGGAAACATGTGCCTTAAAATATCTTGCAAATAATCATGAGCCGTTGATGAAGCTTTTACAGGCTCAAACCTTGTTTTTACAAAAGGATTCTATTCGCGCCATTGGTTTTTATGAAGAAATGCGACAGGAGACGCCAACAAAACTTGCTGGGCTTTATGGTCTTTATCGTGAAGCTGTGGCTATGAAAGAGGATGAAGCAGCGCAGCATTATGCAGAAGAAGCGCTGGCTTTGTCGCCAGCACTTTTATGGGCTCATCAAGCTGTTATTGACCGGCTGAGTGCTGAGGGGCAATGGGATAAAGCGCTCGATGTTTTTGAAAAAGCACAAAAAGCTTTACCCCGTGCTGACCGTTGGACTGCAGAGCGTAATTACACATATGCCTTGTTGTTAAGTGGGCAGGCGCTTCAGCTTTTCAAAACCCATCCTGTAAAAGCGCGTACAGCTATTTTAAAAGCACATAAATTACTGCCTGATTTTGTGCCAATAACAGTGATCACAGCTGATATTCTTTATAAATCCAATGAAGTACGTAAGGCTGATAAAATCATTTTCAATGCTTGGAAAAAGGAGCCCCATCCTGATCTTGGTGCATGTTATCTTAAGAATGAAGAAAGAGCCGTTGAGCGGTTGAAAAAGGCTAAAAAATTGGCTTCTTATAATGAAGACACTTTTGAATCAGCGTTTCTTGTTGCCAAGGCTGCTTTGGATGCAGGTGAAGTGGAATTTGCGAGAGAACAAGCACAAAAAGCCCTTCAACTTCACCCCCGTGAAAGCGTTTATTTATTATTGGCCGATATTGAAGAAGCACAAGGCAATGATCAGCTATTGGTGCGTCAATGGCTTTCATTGGCGTTGCGTGCAGAGCGGGATCCTACATGGATGTGTGATGGAACTCTTTTTTCTTCTTGGTCAGCGGTATCTCCGATAAGCGGGCGATTGGGCTGTTTTGAATGGAAAGCACCGCCACGTAGTCTTCCTTTAACATTAGAAATCGATCCTATAGAGCCAAAAGATGTTGGTGATGTTGGTCCTATGGTGCTAAAAAATGTTGATCCTGTAATGGCTGAAAAGGAAGAAAAAGAGGATGTTGTGACGGAAATAACTTTCGTTAACGATGAACTCTTAAATGAAATTTCACCTATAAAAGATGGTTTTTTGCCTCAAAATTCAGCTAAGAAAAAAATTAGCAATCAAACACGTTTGAATGTTGATGATCCAGGAGTGAAAATAGCAGAAAGAGATATTCTTTCATCGAAAGAGCAATTTCGAGCTTTATAAAATTATCATGGCTATTGTTGACAGACGTAATTTGCGTATGCTTTAGAATGCCCAACCATGTTATAAAGCTATTAATTGAATTATGTTTTCTGTAGAGCAATATTTGGATCACAAACAAAGGGGCAATAAACCAAAAATTGCAATCGTTCTTCATCGTCCATCTGGAGGGATAGGTCATGTGGGATCTTTTTTGCAACAGAGTGGCTTTTCTCTTGATATTTATTGTCCCATTTTGGGACAAAAACTTCCCGATACATTAGAACATCATGCTGGTGTTGTTATTTTAGGTGGGCCGATGAGTGTGAATGACAGGGATGCATATATTGGTGAAGAAATTGATTGGATTTCCCTATCTCTGAAAGAAAATAAGCCTTTTTTAGGTATTTGTCTTGGAGCACAAATGTTAGCACGAAATCTAGGAGGGCGTATTGAGGCAAGACGTGATGGATATGTAGAAATGGGCTGGTATCCTCTGCAGGTGATGCCACAAGGCGAGACAATGATGGATTGGCCAAAAATGGTTTATCATTTTCATAATGAAGGAATTTATGATTTGCCTAAAGACGTTATTCTGTTGGCAACAGGGCAAACATATCCTGTACAAGCATTCCGCTATGGAGATAAGGCATGGGGTTTGCAATTTCATCCTGAATTAACACGTATGATGATACGAAATTTGGTGGTGCATTTGGCTAAAAATTTGACTCAAAAGGGTGCTCAACCTGCTTCTATGCATTTTGAAGGTTACTCAATGTATGGTCAGGCTTTGCATGAGTGGTTTAAAAATGTATTGCAACAGATTTTTAGTGCTTCTTCTGCCTTTTATACGGAAGCTGAGAGCCATAATTAGTCTAAAAATCATCATAAAAAATGTTGGATATTCTCTTACTCTATGAAATGAAACGACATGGAAGTGAAGAGGGCTTTTTTTGTTTTCTGCATGTAGTGCTTCTGTTCAGCATTTATTGTCTACACCAAGCTAATGCCTAAGTGCAATAATCTGCACACTTTGTCGATTTATACTGAAAAATGCAAATGGTCACTCTTATCTACCGCAACTCCTTTGTAACTCGACAAAGGAGCAGGGGAACTAAGTTATTCAAAATAGGCTCTCTACACACCATCTTAAGATTGGAAGGTGGTGTTTTTGAGTTGAGCGATCATACTTGCTGCAAAGGTAAAACGAGAAATATTAAGATCACCTTCAATAAGTGTACCAATTCGATTGGTCACCGTGTAAATTTGATTTTCTTCTGTTTTGATCCAAACTGCGAGCGGATCATTTTGTTCACCATAGTTTTGCAAAATTTTCGTAACAATTTGCCGTAAGCTTTCAGCAATATTTTCTTTCGCTTGGCTTAAAGCCATACCATCATAATAATCAAAAATAGGGATGGCTCGGCTTGCTTCATCAATACGGTTTATGTGAATAATTTGAGCAAGAGAGAAGTAGATTTGTGCTGTTTGAATCAGGTCACTTTTATTTTGTTTTGCAATTAGAGAAATATCACAAATGATTGAGGCGACTTCCAGGAGAGCTAAGTGTTGTGCTAAAGCTTTTGGTGCCCCTTCTTTGCAATAACTTGCTGCTTTTTTTGCAATTTTTTGATGAATGTCTCTACCATTGGAGTGTGTAAGCTGTTCTTCGATAACAGTACGGGCCTGTTTGATTGTTTTCACAAGATCTTCCAACGGTGTCGATAAATCCATATGACGTAAGCCCCAATTGGTTGCTTCAAAGAGCATTGAGGTAATTGATGCATAGAGTTTATTTTGGATAAGACCAGGTATTTTATTATCGAGATTATCAATTTGGTTAGATAATTGCGGAATTTCAAAACCATCACGAATAGCAATGAAAACACGAATAATATTTTCAACTTTTTGCCCTGTTTTGTCTTGCAGACGATTGACGAAAGTTGGTCCTCCACGATTGACAATATCATTGGCGATAAGAGTTGCAATAATATGACGGCGCAATTGGTGATTAATGATTTCTTGTTCAAACTGGGTTTGCAGTTGGGTTGGAAAATACCCCAATAAGGTTGAATCAAAATAATGATGGTCAACAATAGGATTGTTGGCAATTTCTTCTTGCAGAGTCAATTTCGCATAAGCCAAAATAACAGCAAGTTCTGGGCGTGTGAGACCCTGATTTTGAGCAAGCCTTTGACGTAAAATTTGTTCATCAGGTAAAATTTCAACCCGACGATCAAGCAGGTTTTTCTTCTCTAGATCATTAATAAAGCGTGCTTGATAAGGCAAATCAAGAACGCCTCGTTTTTCCGCTAATGAGAGAGCAAGAGGTTGCAGATAATTGTTTCTCAATACTAATTGCTCAACCTGTGGGGTCATTTCCTTTAAAAGAGCATCACGTGCGTCACGGGTGAGTTTTTTTGCTTGCAGTGCTGATGCAAGAACGATTTTGATATTCACTTCAACGTCAGAGCAATTGACTCCTGCAGAATTATCAATGGCATCTGTATTGCATCGCCCACCATTTAAAATATATTCAATACGGCCGCGTTGAGTAAGACCAAGATTAGCGCCTTCACCAATGACTTTAGCACGAACCTGCTCACCGGTGATGCGCACTGCGTCATTGGTACGGTCGCCTACTTGTGCATTAGTTTCTGTTGTTGCACGGACATAAGTTCCGATACCGCCAAACCATAAAAGATCAACAGGTGCTTTTAAAATGGCCGTGATGATTTCAAAAGGTGTTCCTGTTTGTTTTTCAAAACCAATAGCTTGTGCAGCTTCACGGGAAAGAGTGATTGTTTTCGCTGTACGTGAGAAGACACCGCCACCTTTTGACAATTTTCCTTGATCATAATCTTGCCAGCTGGAACGGGGAAGTTGAAACAGACGCATACGTTCTGCATAGCTTTCAGCGGCATTTGGATCTGGATCGATAAAGATATCGCGGTGATCAAAGGCGGCGATCAGCTTTGTTTGCTGCGACAATAACAACCCGTTACCAAAGACATCACCCGACATATCGCCAACACCAACACAGGTGAAAGGTTTTGTTTGGATGTCATGGTCAAATGACTCTCTAAAATGTCTTTTGACAGCTTCCCATGCACCTTTTGCTGTGATCCCAATCGCTTTATGGTCATAACCTGCTGATCCTCCAGAAGCAAAAGCATCATCAAGCCAAAAGTGATTTTCTTGGCTTATAGCATTTGCGGTGTCAGAAAAGGTTGCTGTTCCCTTATCTGCAGCCACAACAAAATAGGGGTCGTCGCCATCATGGCGGATCACATTAGGGGCTGCCTTGACTTTGCCATCAACCAGATTATCGGTAATAGATAGCAGTGCTGCAATATAGCTAATATAGGCTTGTCGTGCGGCTTCTACAACAACGGAACGGTTATCGGTTTGAGGAAGACAATGGGGATAAAAGCCACCTTTTGCACCGACAGGGACGATCACTGCATTTTTAACTTGTTGGGCTTTGACCAAGTCGAGCACTTCGGTACGATAATCCAATGCGCGGTCAGACCAGCGAATACCCCCACGAGCAATAGGACCAAAGCGTAAATGAACGCCTTCAACCTCTGGACCATAAACGAAAATTTCTCGGTAAGGGCGCGGTTCAGGTAAACCCTCAATCTGGCGTGGATCCAATTTAGTGGCTAAAATACGTCGTGGGCTCCCATCAGCAAGAGGGGTAAAGGCGTTGGTGCGTAGGCTTGCTGCAATCAAATTACGATAACGACGTAAAATAAGATCATCGTCCAAACTGGGGACATGCTGTAATTTTTCTTCAATGCGTTGTTGAATGATTGTTTCGTTTTTTTGTCGTTCTTCTGCCGTATGACTTTGATGAAATTTCAAATGAAACAAAGCATAAAGATCCTGAGTGATGTGAGGATAGGCGTTTAAAGTTTTAGCGACACGTTCTTGTGAATAAGGAATGCCCGCTTGTTGGATATAGCGTCCGTAATGACGCAAAATGACAATTTCACGCCAATCCAGTTGGGCTGTTTGCGTAAGCGCGTTAAAAGCATCATCGTCAGCATTTTGGGCCCAAACAGCTTCAAATGTTTCAGCAAGTTTGAGACCATTTTCGTCAAGATTAACACAAATTTGGAAAGAGCTTTCCAGTTGCATATCGTGAAGATACACATATTTTCCATTGCTGTCTGGCAGTTCAAGAGTTTGTTCGGCAATGACGCGAAATCCCATATTTTCAAGGAGTGGTACGCGTTTAGAAAGAGCAAGCGCTTCATGACGGTGAAATAGCCTGAGAGCAATGGTGTGTTTTTCTTTATGGTGGGTGTGATAAAATGTCACAAAAAGAGGATGTTGGTCATTAAGATTTAAAATATGAGCTGCATCGTTTATAGCATCTTCCGCTGAAAATAAGTCACGATAGCTGTTGGGAAATTGACTGGCGAGATGTGTTTGCTGGTCTGTCGCTTTGTGAGCAAGAGCTACAGCTTGGACAGTTTCTTCCCAGTTACGTGTGATCTCGCGAACAGCGTGCTCAAGTGTGGTGCGTTCAATAACAGGGGCACTTTGGTTGCTTTTACGGTAGACGATATAGTGGATGCGAATCAGTGTGCTTTCCAAGAAAAGCGGATAGGATTCAAAGAAATCACCTTCATAGATATCAACCAAATAGGCACCAATTTTTTCACGTTTGCTGCTGCCATATTGATCCCGTGGGACATAGACAAGGACGGAAACAAAACGTCCAAAAGAATCAGCGTGCGCAAGAACCCGTAAACGGGGACGTTCATCTAATTGTAGGATGAGTTTAGCATTTTCTGTCAGTGTATCCACATCAGAGTGGAACATTTCATCTCTTGGATAGGTTTCTAAAACACTGATAAGTGCTTTCCCAGAATGGTCAGCCCGATTATATCCAAGGCGCTGAATAATGGTTTCAGCTTTTTCTTTTAAGAAAGGAATTGTTAGAATAGAGTGTGTATACGCTGAAGATGTAAACAACCCTACAATACGCATTTCTCCGCAAAGAAGTCCTGCTTTATTAAAAATTTTCAGACCAATATAATCTAACCGAACAAAGCGGTGGATTTTTGAGCGGCTATTCGCCTTTGTCACGGTAAACAAGGCGTCACTTTCCATAAAGGATAAGAGCTCTTGAGGACTCTCTCCCATATGTGCATTTTCAATAATGCGAATAGAGGCATCTGTAAGAATACCCAATTCAATATCACCAGCGTTAAGAGCTTTATCAGGGTTTTGGCCTTCAGTGAAATCATAAGTGCGCAGCCCAAGAAAGATGAAATTATTGTTCATCAGCCATTGCAGAAATTCAATGGTTTTTGCACCTTCTTTTTGGTAGTTGAGTGGCAAGTTTGTTTGATAGGCATGAATGCACTTTTTGACTTGCTCAAGCATGGGCTGCCAATCTTGTACAGCTGCGTTGACTTGTCCAAGAACTAAGGTGATCTCATCTTTAAGCTTTTGAGTTTGTTGTTGATTTAAAGCTTCAACATGGATTTGTATCAGACTGATACGTTGTTCGGAAGCACAATCAAGAACAGGATGCGCAATCAGATAAATTTTATTTATTTGTTGATTGAAGACATTCAAAATAGAATCAAGCAAGAAAGGTTTGTTATCATTAACCAATGTAACAATCGTTATGGGTTTGTCATTACAGGTTAGTGTGTGTTCAAAGCAGACGGTGCTCTCTCCTCTCCGATATTGGTGGAGGGCTTCAGTAGCAACTTTTGCAGCTTTTTGGAGCTCACTGCTTTTATAACGGGCTCTATCTTCTTCATCTGCATGGGCGAAAAGAATTGATTCTATTTCATTTGGATCTTTCTTAATATCCAGTATTTCTTGTTTTGACATAATAGTCCTCCCTCTTTTCGCCTTTGGTAGTTTTTTCCTGACAAAAGTTGGCTTTTACGCAATTATCCCTAGTGTATCATCTTATTGATTAAAGGGAAGAGAGATTTATCTTCAGTGATTATAAATTATTTTCGTTACTTTATAGCAGGAATGATAACATTATAGCAGGAATGATAACATTGAAATGAACAGTTTGTGTGAATTTTTATTTTTGTATTCAAGATCATGTGTAAAATGATAAGGACCTGGTAAAGGTTTAATAATTAAAGTGACGATATAATGACTTTGCCAGAAAAACTTCTCAAAGGACACCGGTCCTTTATGGATAATCGTTTTTCACACGAGAGGGGGCGTTATCAGCAATTAGCGAAAGAAGGACAAAGGCCAGAGACTTTGATCATCGCTTGCTGTGATTCCCGCGCCGCTCCAGAAACGATTTTTGATGCTTGTCCAGGTGAAATTTTTGTTCTCCGTAATGTGGCGAATTTGGTTCCTCCTTTTTCTCCTGATGATCAATATCACGCAACGTCAGCAGCGATTGAGTTTGCAGTACAGTTTTTAGAAGTCAAACATATTGTTATTTTGGGTCATGGGCATTGTGGAGGGATTCGTACCGTTCTTGATGAAACTTGTAAGCCCTTATCATCAGATGATTTTATTAGTCGTTGGATGAGCCTGTTGGCGCCAGCAGGAAAAGCTGTTGCGAGCAATCCATGGATGACTGCAAAAGAACAGCAAACAGCATTGGAGCATATTTCTATTCGTTATTCACTCGAGAATTTAGAGACATTTCCTTGGTTAAAAGCGCGCAAAGATGAAGGGCTGTTAAAATTGCATGGAGCTTGGTTTGATATTTCAAGTGGTGAATTATGGAGCATGGAACAAGAAACAGGCAATTTTACCCGTGTTGAAAGCGAATTGCTTGCTCAATCCTGAAAACTACTCTCTGTTTCGCCTTCATTCTCGTGTGATAAAATCTTGACAAAGGACAGTTTTTGTTGTTTGAAATAATGAGCATTCAGTGACAAGAATTAACTTGGAGTCACCCACTGGGACCCCGCTCAAGGGTATAAAAAGATCCCAGAGGTCAACACCCGACGACGCGTTGCGTTCTCGGGTGTTATTTTGGTTTGCCATGTGGTTTGCTTGTTAGTTTTTGTCATAGAGAAATGAGGTTGGTGATGTTTGAATCTTTGCAGGAGCGTCTTGGGTCTATTCTGTCCAATTTGACAGGGCGTGGTGCTTTGTCAGAACAAGATGTTGCGACAGCTCTGCGTGAAATTCGTCGTGCCTTGCTGGAAGCTGATGTTGCGCTTGATGTTGTGCGTTCTTTCACGGATAAGGTTCGTGAAAAAGCTGTTGGGTCTGCCATTGTTAAATCTATTAAACCAGGTCAGATGGTTGTTAAGATTGTTCACGATGAACTTGTGAACATGCTTGGAGACGAGAGTGTTTTAGGCGATTTTAATGCACCAGCACCGGTCGTTGTTATGTTGATTGGTTTACAAGGCTCAGGAAAGACGACGACAACAGCGAAACTTGCAAAGCGTTTAACTGATAAACATAATAAAAAAGTTTTAATGGCGTCGTTAGATACACGTCGTCCTGCTGCACAAGAGCAGCTTCGTCAATTAGGAGAACAAGGAAAGCTTGCCAGCTTACCAATTGTTCCTGGTCAATCGGCTGTTGATATTGCTGTACGTGCTGTTCAGGCAGCGAAGTTAGGCGGTTATGATGTTGTCCTTTTTGATACGGCAGGGCGTAACCATATTGATGAAGCTTTGATGCTTGAATTGGCACAGATTAAGGCTTCTTCTTTACCGCATGAAATTTTGTTGGTTGCAGATAGTCTTACCGGTCAGGATGCAGTTCACCTTGCTCGTTCTTTTGATGAGCGGGTAGGACTTACAGGGATTATTTTAACACGCATGGATAGTGATGGCCGTGGCGGTGCTGCTCTTTCAATGCGTGCTGTGACGGGAAAACCCATTAAAGCGATCGGTATTGGCGAAAAGATGGATGCTTTGGAAGAGTTTCATCCTAGTCGTATTGCAGATCGTATTCTTGGCATGGGCGATATTGTTTCTTTGGTTGAAAAGGCTGCTGAAACACTTGACCATGAAAAAGCTATGGCTCTTGCCAAAAAAATGCAAGCTGGAAAATTCGACTTAAATGATCTTGCAGACCAATTGCAAAAAATGAAGCAGCTTGGTGGTATGGGAGGCATTATGGGTATGATGCCAGGTCTAGGAAAGGTAAAAGATCAAATCACAGCTGCAGGCCTTAATGATGGTCTTTTAGATCGCCAATTAGCGATTATTGGGTCAATGACACGTGAAGAACGTCTCAAGCCTGAAATTTTAAAACATAGTCGTAAACAAAGAATTGCTAAAGGGTCAGGTACGAGTGCAGCTGATATTAATAAGCTTTTAAAAATGTATCGTCAAATGGCTGATATGATGAAAGCTATGGGCGGAAAAGGAAAAAGCGGTCTCATGGGCAAAATGTTAGGGGGACTTGGTTCTAAAATGGGATTAGGTGGTTTGGGGGGAACTGGTGCTTTGCCTGATTTTTCCGGATTTGACCCTAAGCAATTATCGGCGCTGCAAAAGCAGGTTCAGAATAATTCTTTGAGCGGAGGACTGCCTGGTTTTCCAGGGCAAGGCTCAGAGATTCCTGGTCTTCCTAAAGGAAAAGGAATCGTGCCTCCATCACTTAAGAAGAAGTAAATCACAAAGAGAAAAACACATATAATGCAGCTAATGCAGCAAAAAATGTCAGAATATTTTATGTTTGTGCAAGGATTTTAAAAATTGAATGAGGGTTTATGCACTTATTGATTGACTGTGTAGTCGAGCGTTTTAGGGGTATGCAAGCTGTTGCGTTTTTAAAAAACTCTCTATTTGCTGGCGGCCTGTCTTAATGTAGGGGTATTTTACGCAAGAGTACGGGTCAAAGACGTGTTTACATGGCATCTTTGCAATCATTGGCCAAAAGCAGTTACCTAGCCGTCATCTCTGTGCGGATTATGTAAGAAAAATTTTAAAATTTTATCGTGAGGAAAGTTATTGATAATCACGAAATAATACGCTGAAAAGCAAAAAACAAAGAAAATAAGTTAAAATGAAAGCCAAAATTGATAACAGGAGAAAAATAATATGGCCCTAAAAATTCGTTTATCACGCGGAGGTTCAAAAAAACGTCCTTACTACCATATCGTTGTGGCAGATGCACGCAGTCCACGTGATGGGCGCTTTCTTGAACGCGTTGGTGCATGGGATCCAATGTTGCCAAAGGATAAGCCACGTGTAAAGCTTAACGAGGACCGTATTCAACATTGGCTTAATCAAGGGGCTCAACCAACAGATCGTGTTTTGCGGTTTTTGGATGCTGCTGGTTTAAAAAAGCGTCCAGCACGCAATAACCCACATAAAGGTGAGCCTGGCAAAAAAGCACAAGAACGGATAGCTGCTGCTAAGCAAGCTGCCGAAGATGCTAAAGCAGCAGAAGCATCAGCCTAATAAAACAAAGAAAGGCTTTTCAAAGATAAGTTTTGAAAGCCTTACATTTTACATATGGTGATGACGATTTGTTTTGGGTAAGCTGATTTTCCTAAAAAGAAAAGAGGGTGTTCTCATTGAAAAGCTATAGTTAAAAAACTAAAGTTTTTTAAAAATCTATAGCGCGGCCTTTAATTTCCCAGTCTCCATAGCGAGCAGGATCTTTGCCGCCGCGCCCACCACTTTCTAAAGGTTTTTTCTCATGGATTTCGCGTTTGCGTCTTTCTGCAGCCTCCTGTAAGGCACGCTGTGCTGCTGGGGAGAGGGAGGAATTTGGCCGAGAGCAAGCTGTATCGTTACTTATTTTATTATCCATTTTATACCTATGTTCCATTGAAGAATCAGGAAGGAAACACCATCATATAAGAGTGGCTACACTTTGGCATGGAGTTTTTAAAGAATGAACATAATGCGCACAACAATGCTTTTGGCTTTTATGACAGCTCTTTTTATGGGAGTTGGTTATCTGGTTGGAGGGGGCAGTGGTATGGTTGTTGCGCTTTTCATAGCAGGAGGATTAAATTTTTTTTCTTATTGGAACTCGGATAAAATAGTTTTGCGTATGTATGGTGCGCGTGAGGTTGATGAGCATTCTTCACCTGTGTATTATAGGATTGTGACTAAACTGGCTCAAAGAGCCTCTCTTCCACAGCCGAAGGTCTATATTATTAATAATGCGCAGCCCA
This sequence comes from Bartonella bacilliformis KC583, assembly GCF_000015445.1. Classification (NCBI taxonomy): domain Bacteria; kingdom Pseudomonadati; phylum Pseudomonadota; class Alphaproteobacteria; order Hyphomicrobiales; family Bartonellaceae; genus Bartonella; species Bartonella bacilliformis. The sequence goes on from NC_008783.1 coordinate 80,041, forward strand.
ATGCTTTTGCGACAGGGCGTGACCCACAAAATGCAGCTGTTGCTGCAAGTACAGGGTTATTGAAGCAATTGAGTGCAGAGGAAATTTCTGGGGTTATGGCTCATGAATTAGCGCATATTGAACATCGCGATACCTTAACGATGACGTTGACGGCAACCATTGCAGGAGCCATCTCTATGCTTGGTAATTTTGCTTTATTGATGGGAATGGGCAGGCAACGCAATTCTTCAGGGAATTCTCAAGGGGCTGGAATGCTTGGGACTGTTATTGCTTTGTTTGTTGCACCTTTTGCAGCAATGCTGGTGCAAATGGCGATTAGTCGTACACGTGAATATGCTGCTGATCGGCGGGGAGCTGAAATATGTGGAAATCCTTTGTGGTTGGCTTCAGCTTTGAGCAAAATTTCTGGGGGTGGACAGACGTTTTATAATGAAGAGGCAGAGCATAATCCAGCAACAGCCCATATGTTTATTGTTAATCCTTTAAGGGGTGAAGGAGCGGACAGTCTTTTCTCTACTCATCCAGCAACTGAAAATCGTATTGCAGCTCTTCACAAGCAAGCAGAAAAGATGGCAAAAGAGGGGAATAAAGGGACGAAATTTGCTGTAGAGAATGGGCTTTACAGGAAACATGGCAATTTAGAAGATGAGGACCTCAATCCAGAAGCTCAGAATGGTTTTACGCATAATCAGAAAAAAAAGACTGTTCGGCGGGGTAAAGACCGTCCCACTTGGCTTCGTCATTAAAATTCAAAAACGGCCTCAATGAGAACATTTTTAAATAAGATGAGAACATTTTTAAATAAGAAATGTGCGTTAAGGCTTTATTTTGAAAAATCACATGAGAAAGTGGATGCATGTTTGAAAAGAATGTTCAGGGATTGGCTGTTCGCCAAGTATGTGTTCGTCTTTTAGGTGCGGTGCTGGATAAGCATACGTCTCTTTCTGGTTTAACAGATCATGAGCATGGACATCCCCTTTATTTGAAGCTCTCATATCGTGATCGTTTATTATGTCGGGCTATTTTGATAGCAGCGTTGCGTCATCGAGGTCAGATTCAAGCGGCTTTATCACGTTTTTTAACACGGCCTTTACCGTCAAAAGCATTTGCACTTCAGCATCTTTTTCATATTAGTGCAGCGCAGATTCTTTATCTTGATATTCCTGATTATGCAGCAATTGATTTAGCCGTGCGTGCAGCAAAAATCGATCCTCGTACACGCTGTTTTTCGGGATTAGTCAATGCTATTTTACGCAATTTTGCGCGTGATGCGATGGTGTTAAAGAGGCAAGCGCTTACTTTCAATGAAGTTCCAGATTGGTTTTGGCAGCTTTTGGTCTCAACTTATGGGGAAGAGAAAGCGCAGCGGATTTTGGCGATGCAAAGTGAAACACCACCGCTTGATTTGACTGTTAAATCAGACAGTGAGGGGTGGGCAAAACGACTTGGGGGTGTTGTTTTATCAAATGGTTCGGTTCGTCTAAAAGCTTTGGAAAGCTCTGTTGTCGATTTACCAGGCTATGCAGAGGGAGCTTGGTGGGTTCAAGATGTTGCAGCCGCTTTGCCTGCTCGTTTCTTAGGAGATATTCATGGGAAACGGGTGGCTGATCTTTGCGCCAGTCCTGGGGGAAAAACAGCACAATTGGCCTTGCAAGGAGCAGATGTAACAGCAGTTGACCTTTCTGCTAATCGATTAAAGCGTTTAACGGCCAATATGCATCGGCTTAATTTTTCTGTGAGCTATTGGAATGGTGATGTAAGGAATTTTCACCCTGAAAAGCTTTTTGATGCAGTGCTTCTTGATGCTCCGTGCTCTTCTCTTGGAACGATCCGCCGTCATCCCGATATCTTATGGATTAAGTCACGAGAGGATATCATGAAGCTTGCCGCTGTACAGTATGATTTGCTGTTGGCAGCTATTGCTGTGGTCAAAAAGGGTGGGCATATTGTTTTTTCTAATTGTTCACTAGCAAGAGAAGAGGGTGAAGATCTGATTGAGAAGGTTTTAGCAACACGCGATGATGTTGTTTTAGAGCCTATTTTAGAGAATGAATTGGGAGATATGAAGCATGTATTGACAGTTGAAGGCATTGTGCGCACAACACCTGCTGATTTTTGTGGATCTGTGGAGTTTGCTGATTTTAAGAGTGAAAATTTTTATGCTGAGAACAAATTGTTGTTTGGAATGGATGGTTTTTACGCAGCACGTCTCCGGAAAATTGCTTAATTAATACTTCATTTACTAAAATAGTCGACAGTGTGTTTTGTTAAGTGAATATAAGGAAAGTAGGATTGTGGCGATTGCTGTTAGATATCCTCAATTGAAGGCAGGAGCCTTTTTTTGTAGGATGTTACAAGTGTTTTGGCGTTTATGGGTTGGGCCTTTGTTTCATTGGCGTTTTTCACGGTTTCGTCCGCAAAAAATTTTAGCACGCCCCATTGATTTGCATGTTGCTGATCCCATGATGGCGCATGAATTTTACCATGGTCGCTTTTCTTTTGCAGGTCGTATTGTTCAGTCTGGTTCTGTTTCGCCTTTTGCATTAACATCACCAACATTGGAATGGGAAGCAGCACTGCATGACTTTCATTGGTTGCGGCATATGACAGCAGCGCGCAGTCAACTGGCAGCAGCCCATGCGCGTTTCTTATTAGAAGATTGGCTCAACCATAGTGGCAAAAAAATTAAAGGACTTCCCTGGAGTGGGGGGGTTGTTGCACGGCGTTTGATTGCGTGGATTTGTCATGCACACACGCTCTTAGAAGGTGCAAGTGAGCAGTTTGAAAAGCGCTTTTTAAATGCGCTTGGTTTTCAATTTCGTTATTTGCGCGTCACAATTTGCAGTATGGAACATAATGATCAACGCTTGCAGGCAGCAATAGCCTTGGCATTTGCATCTTTAGCTTTACCTTTTTCTGCAACAATGAAAAAAAAGGTGCAAACCTATTTGAGTCGTGAACTTGCGTATCAAATTCTTGTTGATGGTGGCCATATTTCACGCAATCCTGCTATTGTGTTTAATTTGTTACCAGATTTATTATCTTTGCGTCATCTCTATATGCATAGCAATGAAACGGCACCGCGTATTTTGATTGATTCTGTTGAGCGTATGTTGCCAGCTTTGCGGTTTTTTATTCATGAAGATCAAACATTAGCGCATTTTAATGGGGTTGGACCTATTGCTCCAGAATGCTTGTCTACGATTTTAGATTTTGATGAAACGGCAGGAAATCTCTTTAGTCATGCGCGTTATTCAGGATTTCAGCGTTTAAATGCTCATGCAACGACAGTGATCGCTGATACGGGAGAATTTCCACCACGCTCTGTTGCAGAGCATGCCTGTTCGGGATGTTTGTCATTTGAAATGTCGTCTGAGAGACACCGCTTTATCATCAATGCGGGTGTTGATCCGTATGGGCGTGAAGAATATCGGTATTTTGGACGGATTACAGCAGCACATTCAACGGCAACATTAAATGATTCTTCCGTGGGTGTTTTTCGAAAAATAAAAAATAAGACGTCTTCCCTTTTGCTGAAAGGGCCTAAAAATATTCAAATGCAGCGCATAGAGGATGCCAAAAAAATTGGTTTTATTGCATGCCATGATGGTTATGTGCGACCTTTTAATCTTTTGCATGAGCGTGGACTTATTTTGACGACAAATGGCACGATAATTGAGGGATTTGACCGCTTTTTCATGCCAAACAATGATGAGTCTAAGAAGTATAAGTCTGTTCACAATGAATCACACAATGTTGCAGTTCGGTTCCATCTTCATCCAAAAGTTGAAGTGAGCCGTGAGGATCACTTTGTCTATTTAGCTGTGGGAGGTAGATCGGTGTGGCGTTTTATGTCTCCTGATGCTGATATTTACATTGAAGATTCAATTGATTTTGCTGAATTAACAGGCCCACAACACACACAGCAGATCGTTTTATACTTCCGCCCTGCAGTACAGGAAAAAGTTCGTTGGCGTTTTACCCGTATAGAATCAAAGAAGTAATGAGCGTTTTTCATGAAGATGCTGAAAATGATTCTGTTAATCTGGAGAGATAAAAGAGGCATGCTATCCTATAAAAGTGTATTTTGATTCAAGCTTATGCTATGGACACACGAGATGCAGTCTTCTCGCTTTGCCTGAATTTTAGCCATTATATTCTTAAGGTTCTTGTCATGGTTGTTGTTTCACAAAATTATCCTACACCTGATCTTCATCGGGTTCGTCGTGCTTTGCTTTCTGTTTTTGATAAAACAGGTTTGGTTGAATTTGCGCAAGAACTACACGCATATGGAATTGAATTGATTTCAACGGGGGGAACATCTGAAAGCTTGATAGCTGCTGGTTTGCCGGTGAAAGATGTTTCTGAAGTAACAGGTTTTCCGCAGATCATGGATGGGCGAGTAAAAACATTACATCCTTTGATTCATGGTGGTTTATTAGGAGTGAGAGACGATCCAAGCCATAAAGCTGCTATGGAAAAGCATGGTATTTGTGGCATTGATCTTGTTGTTGTTAATCTTTACCCCTTTGAAAAAACTTGGCAATCAGGTGCTGATTCGCAAACGATTATTGAGAATATTGATATTGGTGGGCCTGCCATGATTCGTGCAGCGGCCAAGAATCACGCTTATACTGGTGTTGTGACAGCTGTGTCTGATTATGATGTTGTTTTGGCAGAATTAAAACAGCATAATGGGTGTTTGAGTTTTTCACTCCGTCGTCAGTTAGCAGCCCGTGCCTATGAACATACGGCTGCTTATGATGCAGCAATAGCCGCTTGGTTTGCACAAGATTTAGAAGTTGAAATGCCGTCTTGGCAGAATTTTTCTGGTCATTTTGAAAGCATGATGCGCTATGGGGAAAATCCGCATCAACGCGCAGCATTTTATCGCACTCGTGATACCCGTTTTGGAGTCGCGACTGCAAAAGTTTTGCAAGGTAAAGAACTCTCTTATAACAATATGAATGATGCAGATGCGGCTTTCGAGCTGGTGGCAGAATTTGATCCCCAAAGAACCGCTGCTGTTGCTCTTATTAAACATGCCAATCCTTGTGGGGTTGCGGAAGGGCAAAGTTTAAAAGAGGCTTATTTAAAAGCGCTTATGTGTGATAGTGTTTCAGCATTTGGAGGGATTGTTGCTTTAAATCAACCCCTTGATGAAGAATGTGCAGCAGAAATTGTTAAACTTTTTACGGAAGTGATTATTGCTCCTGATGCGACAGAAGCTGCATGCAACATTATTGCACAGAAAAAAAATCTTCGTTTATTAATCACAGGGGGGGTGCCAGATCCTCGGTGTGGGGGGCTGACGGTCAAAACACTTGCTGGAGGAGTTTTGGTACAATCACGTGATAACGCTGTTGTTGATGATTTTGATTTGCAGATAGTAACAAAGCGGGCACCAAGCCAAGATGAAATGCGTGATCTGCAATTTGCTTTTCGTGTTGTGAAACATGTCAAATCAAATGCCATTGTTTATGCCAAAAACAGTGCAACAGTTGGTATTGGTGCGGGTCAAATGAGTCGCCTTGATTCAGCAAGAATCGCAGTTCACAAAGCTGAAGACAATGCAAAAAGGATGGGCCTTACAGAATCTCTTACTAGAGGGTCAGTTGTTGCGTCAGATGCATTTTTTCCCTTTGCAGATGGTTTGATATCCGCTGCTGAAGCCGGTGTGACTGCTGTGATCCAACCTGGTGGGTCTATACGTGATCAAGAAGTGATTGAAGCCGCTGATGCACGTGGCTTAGCAATGGTTTTCACAGGCGTGCGGCATTTTCGTCACTAGTTTGGTGATTGTCTTTATTGTTGCCAAAAATCCACAATGAGAAAAAATATTCATATTTTCCTTTGTGATCAGCGCAAATCAGTTATGCAATTATAGCATACCTCATTTTTTCATTTTGTTCTATTTTAAATATCAATAGTTTAACATAGAATTTGAGTGAAAAAATGGGCATCTTGCGTTCTTTTAAAAGTTGGTGTCGGTACCGTCGGACAGTGAAAGCATTAAATAGTTTGTCAACATATGACCTTAATGATGTTGGCATTAATCGTGGCGATATTCGTTCAGTTGCTAAGCGTTTTTCGCGTGAATCTTTCTAAGATACACCTTGGATAAATAAGATAGTAAACTTTGGATACACGCTGAATTCTTTGTAAGGCAGCGTGTATAGTTTTTTGTCTGCAGAGCATAATTTTTGTTACTCCTTTCTGTTGATGTGATGGATATGAAGGAATATGCTCAAGAGATAAGAACCATTTTGGTATCAATTTTCTTTTGACGTACTCTCTTCTAAAGAGAGAACAAGTTTACAGTATGCACCATTTTTATTACATTTTGAAAAAATTATAAGGTCAGCAATATTCTAGGATTTAAACAAGGATCTTGGGGATCTTGGGATGTGGTGGGGAAAAAGCAAGGAACTTCATTTAGCAAACGAGCTATTTGTGGGGAATACTGTTAGTTTTTTTATAGCGTAGCAGGAAAAAAGGAATGCCCAAAGTGCCAATGGCGAGGGTAAACCATGTGATCGCATAGATGAGATGGTTATTATAAAAATGGATTACAGTTAGCCCAACAATGGGGAGATTCCCTTGAGAGGCTATTTTCTGTGTTGCGTCGATAAAATAAGGGGCAACATGAGAAAGGTCAAGTTTTTGTGCCATAGCAGGGAGTTGGCGTGTATACCAGAGATTTTGATCAGGATTGTTTTTGCGAGGAAAAAAACCGCCTCTTTCGCTCATACGTAAAAAACCTATAACTGTCGTTTGTTCGTTGTTGAGCGCGAGGGAATTCGGGGTAAGGTCATTATTTTGCGGCAGTTTTTCAGGATCAAATTGCGGACGTGCATTCATGGGAATAAAGCCACGGTTGACAAAAGTCAGTGTGTTGTCAGCTGTTTGTAAAGGGGTTAAAACCCAGTAGCCGGTAGTATTTTGGCTTACAGCGGTGACCAGAATGTTTTTATCTGTCAAAAATTTTCCAGTTACTATAACCGGTCGATATTCATCCTTATCAAAAGTCACATCTGTCCATTGGTCTTGGCTAGGAGCTGCAACAGGGGGCAGATGGGCGCGCTGATTGACATGCGCTATAAGATTTGTTTTCCAATTGAGTCGTTGCACTTGCCAAATGCCTAAAGCACTGAAGACAAGAAAAAAGAATGCGCAAAAAATTCCCCCAAATATAGAGGACAGACTTACTTTTTTATGCGGGATTTTCGGTATGGAGTGATCTCTATTGATCATGATCGAAATCCTTTTAACATGAAGAATTCTTAAAGAAGCATTGTGTATATTTTTTTAAAAAAAGATAGTCGAATGGGCTAAACAAGCTGTGAAGAAATCTTGATTTTATAAAAGGCTTGACCTTCTGTTCCTAACAACTTATAAAAACGCAACTTTCCAACGCTGATATTCAAGGCAATAGGATGTTATTCGGGGCAATGTGTGTGTGCGATGCGTCCATTGTATTTTGCTATGTTGGGAATTTAAGGGTTTCTTAAAGCTAAGGGTGAAGTCTATGTCTCGTGCCTGCGAATTGACAGGAAAAACGGTTCAGTATGGTAATAATGTAAGCCATGCAAACAATAAAACACGTCGTCGTTTTCTACCAAATCTTTGCAATGTAACGTTGATTTCAGAAGTTATGCAGCAAAGTTATCGTTTGCGTATTTCAGCAAATGCTGTACGTTCTGTTGAACATCGCGGTGGTCTTGATAATTTTTTGACAAAAGCTGATGATAAAGAATTGTCACAACGTGCACGTTTATTGAAGCGTCAGATTGTGAAGAAAAAGGCTGAGCAAGCAGCAGCTTAAAGCCTGCGGTTAGATTCTAACTCTAAACATTTTCTCATTTAAGGGATTTATCCGCTTGAGGAACGTGCGTTTTCTTCTTGGTTGTTAGCAACGGCGATTGTGGTTGATACTTCAGGTTAAAAAAATGTCTTCATCAAAAAGATTTTTAGCAAAACAGCATAAGAGCAGGCATATTATTTTTGCTAGTCTTGCTATGTGTTTCGCGGTGACGATTTCTAATTTTTTGGTTCAATACCCGGTTTATTGGTTTGATCTGGATGAGCTCTTGACCTACGGGGCTTTTACCTATCCGCTTGCTTTTTTGATCAATGATTTGACAAATCGTTTTTATGGTCCAACTGCTGCGCGGCGTGTGGTTTATGCTGGTTTTATCGTTGGTTTTTTTGTCTCTTGGGTTTTGGTAACACCGCGGTTGGCCATTGCTTCGAGTGCGGCGTTTTTATTTGGGCAATTGCTTGATATTATCGTGTTTACCCCTTTACGGCGTCAAACATGGTGGAAGGCACCGTTAGCAGCAGCTATAACAGGCTCAGCTTTGGATACGGTTTTATTTTTTGCCATTGCTTTTGCAAGCTCCTTCAGTTTTATTGATCAAACGACAGGCTATGTTGATAGTTCTATCATTGATCATACAATGTTTTTTGGGTTTGATATTCCTGTTTGGCTATCACTTGCTTTTGGTGATTTTTCAGTCAAAATCCTGATGAGTTTGTTGATGCTTGTTCCTTATGGAACGGTGATAAGCTATTTTAGGACTCTTCCTTTATCGAAGGAACAAGAAGGATAAGCCTTTTTCAGTCTTTAACAGATCCCTCTAGTTTCTCATTTTCATGAAGAATCATCAATTCTCATAGCGTGCCTGTAAGAGCATGTGGGATGGGTGCAGATATTTTATAGGCTCTCCTATAATTTTAGAGGATACATGCCGAATCATTCATTTTTTTCTTTATCTTTTTAATAGAGGTTGTCGGAAATTTGGCTTTTGCTAGTCAAAAAGTGTTGCTAATTGTTGAATGATGGCATTAGCGAGTTCTTCGGCATTTGGAATGGTGATTGCGCGTTTATAATGACGCGTTACATCATGACCAATCCCAATAGCCGTGAGTTCTATAGGAGAATATGTTTGAATTTCTTGAATAACAGCACATAAATGCTTTTCAAGGTAATTGCCAGGATTAACAGACAAGGTTGAATCATCAACGGGAGCCCCATCAGAAATGACCATCAGAATACGGCGATGTTCATGCCGTGAGAGAAGGCGTTGGTGCGCCCAAATAAGAGCTTCACCATCGATATTTTCTTTCAGTAAACCTTCCTGCATCATTAAACCTAAATTGCGTCGTGCACGGCGCCAGGGTGTATCAGCACTTTTATAGATGATATGGCGCAAATCATTCAGACGTCCTGGATGAGGAGGTTTATTTTGCTTTTCCCATTCTTCGCGCGATTGTCCACCTTTCCAGGCTTTGGTGGTAAAGCCCAAAATTTCGATTTTAACACCGCAACGTTCAAGAGTTTGCGCCAAAATATCCGTACAACTTGCTGCAACCGTGATGGGGTTTCCTCTCATGGATCCAGAATTATCAATCAGTAAGGAAACAACGGTATCACGAAACTGTGTCTCATATTCCTTTTTAAAAGAAAGGGGATACATCGGGTCAATAATAAGGCGTGGCAGTCTTGCTGTATCGAGATATCCTTCTTCAAGATCAAAATGCCAAGCACGGTTTTGTTGTGCCATGAGGCGTCGTTGAAGGCGGTTTGCTAAACGTCCAACAATATTTTGAAGATGATTAAGTTGCTGATCAAGAAGATGACGCAAATGGTTTAATTCGCTCTCAGAACAAAAATCTGTTGCTTCCAAAACTTCATCAAATTGCTGCGTAAAAATTTTATAATCAGCAAGTTTCTGCATAGACTCAGATGTGTGGAGAGTATGTTTGAGTTCACTCGGTTTTTTCTGCCAAATACTGGTCTGCTCTTGTTCAATACTTTCATCAGTGCTTGATTGAGTGGCGTGGGCTTTTCCTTCATCTTGTACATCATTTGTTTGTTCAGTTGTTTTTTGTTCCTCACTTTGCGCGTATTTTGCCTTCTCGTTATATTCTTCGTCTATTTGTGCGTGTGTATCTCCCTCCTTTATTTGTTTTTTCACATTAGTATCATCAGACACATCATCTAGTGCTGAGGATATTTTTAAAGCAAACAGCATGTGACGGACAACACGTGCAAAAGCCTTTTGGTTATGAAGATGATGCGTGAGTTCTTGGAGTTCAGCTGCAGCCTGTTGTTCGATAGCGTGGCGCCATAAGTCCAAGACCGGGCCAGCTTCTTTTGGGGGAGAACGCTTTGTTATTTTTTCGCGCAATAAAAGAGCAATAGCTTCTTCTATAGGCGCTTCGTCTTGTGTACTAATTCTTTGATAATGGGCTCTTTGATATTTATCAGCGAGCATGATTTCAAGATTTTGTGCCATCCCTTCCATAGTCAAAGTGCCAATAGCTTCGATACGTGTTTGCTCAAGAGCGTCAAAAACAGCGCGTGCTTTGGGTTCTTGCGGGGTGAACTGGATGTGAATATGGGGGTCATGCCACGCTTTGCGTAAGCCCATGGAATCACTTAACCCACGGGTTACCGCAACATCTTTGTGGGTTGCTTTGGGTGGGATCTCTGGTAAACGCGCATGTGTATGACTCATCGATGGCTTATAATGACCAAAAATAGTCTGAAGAGTAGGTGTGCCAGCAATGGCGCGCATGCAAGCGGACGTAGCTCTTTTAAAAGCTTCAGCATCAAGTTTAAAAGCTTCGCTATCAAGGGGGCTGTTGGGTAAGTGATGTTTCAGATTTTGGCTATTATTATCGCTGGCTTTTGAGGCCATGATGAAGGGTTTCCTTAAGGCAAGACAGTGTGAATCAGTGATTCGGGAAGCTCTTCTCCAAAAGCACGCTGATAAAATTCTGCGACAGTTGCCCGTTCCAATTCATCGCATTTATTTAAAAAGGTTAAGCGGAAAGCAAAACCAACATTTTGAAAAATTTCAGTATTTTCTGCCCAAGTGATGACAGTACGCGGGCTCATCACTGTTGAAAGATCCCCATTCATGAAAGCTTGGCGCACCATATGGGCCACATGCACCATTTTTGAAATTATTTTCTTTCCTTCAGCTGTTTGAAAAGATTTAACCTTTGCAGAAATAATGTCTACCTCATGATCATGGGAGAGATAATTTAAGAGTGTCACAATAGACCAGCGATCCATTTGTGCTTGATTAATTTGCTGCGTGCCATGATATAATCCTGTCATGTCTCCAAGACCAATGGTATTGGCTGTAGCAAAAAGACGAAATGCCGGATGCGGGGTTATAACACGGCTTTGATCAAGTAAGCTCAGTCGCCCAGAGGTTTCCAACACCCGTTGGATCACAAACATAACATCGGGTCTTCCTGCATCATATTCATCAAAGACAAGGGCGACATTATTTTGATAAGCCCAGGGCAAAATGCCCTCTTGAAATTCGGTAATTTGTAGACCATCCTTGATAACGATAGCATCTTTTCCGACTAAGTCGATGCGGCTAACATGGCTATCGAGATTAACACGAATACAAGGCCAACAAAGACGTGCGGCCACTTGTTCAATATGCGTTGATTTGCCTGTGCCGTGATAGCCAGAAACCATAACGCGGCGGTTAAAAGCAAAACCCGCCAAAATCGCTAAAGTTGTTTGCGGATCAAAAAGATAATCAGGATCGACATCGGGAACATGTGGGCTTTTTTGGCTAAAAGCGGGCACTTGCATATCCGTATCAATCTTAAAGATATCACGAACGCAGAGCGTGATGTCAGGCATGTTTTTGTTGGCAAGATTTGTTTGTGTCATTGTTTTTGAAAGGCTCATTATTTTGCTTTAAAAAGCATACAAAACATAAAGTATTTATGCAATGCTCACGATAAAATGAGGCTTTAATGCACAAGGAGCCCTTAATATACATAAGGATAAGGACAAAGGATAATAAGGAATGGGTAAGAACAAAAGGGTGAGGGACTTTGTATTTTATAGTGTTGGTAGAAATTAATTATTATTCAGGCGTGAAAGCAGGATTATTTGCACAAAAACTGTTTTTTAATTTGTTGATGAACTTGTTTTTTAACATAAACCAGATTTTTTCAGCAAATTATAGGCGTTCAGAACATCACTAAAACGTTCTTCTGAAGAACGGTTGCCGCCATTAGTATCAGGATGGTGCTTTTTGACCAGCTCTTTATATTTTACTTTGATATCTTGAGCTGAAGCATCTGCTTGTAAGCCTAAAGTTTCAAAAGCTTTAGCTTCTAAGGGTTTTAATTTTCGTGTATTTGTTTTGGCTGCATGGCGTTTATTAAAAAGACTAAAGGGATCACGTATACGATTTTGATAAGCGGCTGTTCCGGAGCGAATCGTTGCATAGTGAGCAGCAGCTTTTTTTGATGTGCTATTGTTCAATCCGCTAGACCATGTTGGGCGATGTCCTGTAAGGGCATCTTTTTGAAACTGTGCGATATCTTTATCACTAAGGCCTGAAAAATAATTAAAATTCTTGTTGTAAGCACGTACATGATCAATGCAGAAGAAAAGATATTGCCCTTCGCGATTGCGACCTGCCGGCGCTTTGTGTGTGCCTGTTTTTTCACAACTTTCCCATTGACACTTTTGTGTTTCTAATTCAGCCTGTCTTTTTTTATTGGAACTGATACGAATTGAATCAAATAATTTAGATGTGATTGTCATGTTTTTGGTTTATGCAAAATCAACTTGTTTGACAAGAATTGACTTTTGAAAAATTTATTTTCACATGTATTTTATCTGAAAAAATAGCAATAATCTCCATTTTGTGTAGGAAAAGATGTCCACTGAAGTTCAAAAAAGAATCGAAACAAAATTATGTGAGGCGTTTTGCCCACAAAAGCTTGAAGTGATCAATGAGAGCCACCTTCATGCTGGACATCATCATGGAAACCATGCTTTTGATGGTCAAGGTGAAACACATTTTCGTGTGAAAATTCTGTCTTCTTCTTTTGCCAATATGACTCGGGTAGAAATACATCGGGCGATTTATAAAGTTCTGCAAAAAGAATTAACAGAAAATATTCATGCTTTGGCGCTAGAGGTTGAAGGTATGTAATCCTCTGTTTGTGCAAAGCTTTTGTTAAGCTAAAAATTTCTGTTAGGCACGGGGATGTGCTTTTTGATAAATGTCTAATAAGCGGTCTGAGTCAATTTCTGTATAGACCTGCGTTGTCGATAAAGAAGCGTGGCCGAGCAATTCTTGAATAATACGCAAATTTCCCCCACGCGACAAAAGATGGGTTGCAAAAGAATGGCGCAATGCGTGTGGTGTTGCAGTTTTTGGTAAGCCAAGGCTGGCACGTAAATTTTGTACGGCGCGTTGAATGATGGCGGGTTGCAAAGGGCCGCCTCTAGCGCCGCGAAACATGGGTTGATTGTCTCCTAAAGGATAAGGGCAGCATTTGAGATAAGTCTCGACACTTTCATAAACAGTTTTGATAAGAGGGACAAGGCGTGTTTTCCCCCCTTTTCCAACGATGGAAAGGCTTGTTACGTTGGGATCAGAAAATTGTTTTGGAGTGAGTGCTAAGGCTTCTGATATGCGCATGCCACAGCCATAAAGTAGTGTTAAAACAGCAGCATTACGCGCCGCGATCCATGGTTCATCTTCTTGTTGATTGCCTTGTTTAACGATAGTGAGTGCGGCTTTCATCGTTAAAGTTTTTGGCAATGATTTTGCATATTTGGGTGTTCGAACAAGTTTAGCAGCAGGGACATCAACAAGATTTTCTCGGGATAAATAATTGAAAAAAGAGCGCATACTCGCCATATTTCGGCTCAAAGAGCGAGTGCTTACCATTTGTTTGCGACGATAGGCCATGTAAGAACGTAAATCGGCTACCTGCAAATCAGCAAGGTCATGATATGTTGGCTTTCGTCCTAAATGTTGACACAGAAAAAATAAAAATTGCCGTGTATCACGCTCATAGGCTTCTACTGTTCGTGTTGCCATGCGGTGTATGTGCAAAAGGCTCTCGAGCCAGCTTTGCCTTGCTGCTAAAACAGCGTCATCTGCTGGGACGAGAGAAATATTTTGGCCTTTTCTGCTGTCATTTTTAGGAGGCATTTTTAGTTTAGAATTTTTCTGTTTTGTTCAGATTTTGTGTCATAAGCATGATCATCTTGTTTATTCTGTTGCACGGGATGAGAGGTTTGATTTTCAATCTTTCGCGACAGTATTTTAACAAGATTATTCATTGACATAAGGTGAGCAAAAATTAGTCCTAAAAAGCCATTTTTGTGCAATTTAGCGAGTTGATGAGCAGATAATTTATTAAGTTTTTCTTCATCAACAATCCAAAAATCTTCTAATTGTGCAGATACCCCTTTGTCGTTTTTAATGTGGATTGTTTTTTGACTAAAAAGATTCATCTCAACGAGAGCGTCAGTAAATTCAGCCGTTTTTTCCATGGCTATTTTAAAACTTTCAAGAAAATGAATACGTTCTTCCATGAAGGGTGAAAGAGATCCATCTGAATTGAAGAGATTGGTTCCTTCAACTTCGTTAAATGTTCCCGGCTGCTGATCAAAGCAAACAGAAAGTTCTTTTTCATTGTGGATTTGTGCAAGAATAAAAGGATAGCGACGAACAAAAGCGGGGATATACATGTTTTGTTGCCAAGTTTTATCAGCTGTGATGAAGTCATTTTCTTCATTTGAAAGGCCTACAAGAGCAATGGATGTGTAGTGCCGTTTTTGTTGTTCATCTTGTGCACTCATAAACAGGATAGGATAGTCTAACGCTGCTTGAAAATATTCACTGCTTGCTAAAGGAAGCCAATGAGTATTCTTTGCGAAAGACATATTGTTCAAATTATTGAACTTAAGGTTTTTATGAGTCACCTTATTGAGAGGGATAATATTTTTGTAAAAAAGCATAACGTTAGCCATAAGACTTCTCCTTCTTATTACTTTTTACCATAGAAAGAGCACTTTTCATAAGATTATTGAATGACTAAATCTCATAAAAGATAATAAATATATAATAATTTTTCGTTTTTAAAATAGATAATATTGCACATGGAACATAACAAAAAAGAACTTAATAAAGCAGTTTTGCTTGCTGTTATTAGAGCTGCACATGGCATAAGGGGAGATGTTGTTGTTAACTTATTGGGTGCTGAGCCGCAGCGTTTAAAGACTTATGGGGTTCTTTATGATGATAAAGGACGACTTTATGAAATTGTATCCATGCGTGTTCACAAAAATAACGTGATTGTGCGTTTTAAAGGGGTCGATGATCGTAGTACTGCGGAGGCTTTAAAGGGAGTTCAGCTTTATATTGAGCGAGACCAGTTCGCCGATGATTTGGACACGGATGAATTTTACCAAATAGATTTAATCGGGCTTCGTGTGTATGATAATACTAATCAGCTTCTTGGAGAAGTGAGTGGTTTTTTTAATTTTGGAGCAGGCGATCTGCTTGAAGTGCGTCTCATTTCTCACAAGACCGAGCTTATCCCGTTTAGTAAGGCGGCTGTGCCGGAAATTTGCGTTGCTTCTGGTTTTCTTGTGGTAGATCCGGTGGCAGCTGGTTTGTTCAGTGATCCTCATTCATTCAATGATTTGGCGTTAAATGATCTGGAAAAAGGATAAAAGAGGACATGCTTTGAGCAGATTATCAAAGAAGGAGCAGGTATTAGGAATGACATTTCAAGCACATGTTGTAACACTTTATCCTGAAATGTTTCCAGGAGTGCTCGGGCATTCTTTAGCGGGGCGCGCTTTAGAGCGGGGAATATGGTCTCTGAATACGGTGCAGATTAGGGATTTTGCTTTGGATAAACACCATAGCGTTGATGATACGCCCGCTGGTGGGGGAGCGGGTATGGTGATGCGGGCAGATGTTTTAGTCGCTGCGATTGATCATTGCCCCCCCGATTTGCCAAGAATTTTATTAAGCCCGCGCGGGCGTCCTTTTAACCAAGCTCATGCGCGTTCTTTGGCTTCTGATAGGGGGGTGGTTTTGGTGTGTGGTCGTTTTGAAGGCGTGGATGAACGGGTACTACAAGCGCGGAAATTGGAGGAAATTTCCATCGGTGATTATATTCTTTCAGGTGGAGAAACGGCGGCTTTGGTTCTTTTAGATGCTCTTGTGCGGCTTTTACCCGGTGTGATGGGAAATCAAGCTTCTGGAGAGTGTGAAAGTTTTGAGAATGGGTTGCTCGAACATCCTCACTATACGCGTCCTCCTGTTTTTGAAGGGCTTGAGATTCCGCTTGTACTAACATCAGGTCATCACAAAGCGATTGCAGACTGGCGTCAAGAGCAGGCTGAAATGTTAACACAGAAACGTCGGCCAGATCTTTACGCTATTTATAACAAAAATCGCCGGAAAACTTGATTCATTTTAAAAGATAGTGTATTGCACAACGCATTTTAAGAAATGCTTTCTGAGAAAAGGCTTTCTGTGTATCCAAAAATCAAGAAATAGTGTATTCGCTCCTGTGAAAGCATAGCCTACGGAATATCTTTGTTGTGTAAGAAGAATTTTTTCGGCGAGAGTTGAGCGCTCTGACTGTTCGAGAAGAACATGAAGGATGAAAGAAATGAATATTATCGCGCAGCTTGAAGCTGAACAATGTGCAAAAATTGCAGAAAAACGCCAACTGCCAGCTTTTCAAGTCGGAGATACAGTTCGTGTTATGGTGCGTGTGACGGAAGGAACGCGTACGCGTGTGCAGGCCTATGAAGGGGTGTGCATTGCACGTTCAGGATATGGCTTCAATGAAAATTTTACCGTCCGTAAGATTTCTTACGGTGAAGGTGTAGAACGTGTGTTTCCATTTTATTCCCCTTTGATTGAGGGGGTTGAACTCGTTCGCCGCGGGAAAGTGCGTCGTGCAAAGCTTTACTATCTTCGTGCTTTAAGAGGGAAGGCTGCGCGTATTGCCGAAAAGAGAGACTATCGTAAGAAAAATGTGCAGATAGTTGAGGAAGAGGTTGCTCCAGCTGTTGAAGCAAATGTTGAAACAACAACAGCCGAATAATTTATAGAAGTTAAATTAGTTTTTTCTAAAAATTGACATAAAGGGCAGTGGTGACTGCCTTTTTGCTTTGAGGGGTACGGATACTCAAAAAAGCTTTTAAAAGATAAGGAAAATCCTTATTTTGTACTCTGTGGAGGGTAATGATCTCATGGTCACGGGGGCTATCGTTTCATCGAATCGGCATTTTTGAAAGCGGTTCAGGATAGCAAGAATGTTATGCTATTTTTTGTTGCGAGAATGGTTACAACGGGAGCTGCTGCAAGTGTAGTAATTGTGAGGTATTTTTTGATATTTAAAATGTTCTTTACTGTGTTAAAAGAAGTATTTCCAAAAAAAATACATATTTATGTTCAAGAAATAATGTTCATCCTTTGACGTGAAGATAAAATTGTACTAAACAGATTTTGCAGTTTATAGCTGTCTGATAATCGGTTTTTTGTGCGCGACCTTTAATCCCGTCATTTAAGTAGCCGACCTGTAATGTGAGCCTTTTATAGGTATCAAATAAGTGGAAACGGTAATGCACTTGGTTGTGTTGTACGAGTTTTTTCGCTTATGATGAAGATGTAGTGAAAGCCAGGTCAGGATATATTGTATGACAGAGATAATCACGATGAAGGATCGTCCTCGTTCTCCCCATGTAACTATTTATCGTTGGTCTATCACAATGGCGATGTCGATTGCACATCGTATAACCGGCATAGCGATTTATTTTGGGATCTCTCTCCTTGCGATTTGGCTTATGGCCATTGCTTGTGGGGAGAGTGCATTTAAAACAGTTAATGAAATTTATGGGTCTTTTTTTGGGCTTTGTGTCTTATTTCTTTGCACATTTGCTGGGGTTCATCACATGGTGGGCGATATTCGTCACCTTATTGGAGAGTTGAAGCCTTGTCTTCTCGACAAAAAACAGGCCAACTTTATTGCTTGGGCAAATATTTTTATTTCCTTTAGTGCCACTGTCGTTATTTGGGTTATTGGGTACAGTGTTGCTTAGCAGGGGTTAAAGAGAAGTATGAAAAAAAATCTTCGAACAGAACTTGGAAAAGTGCGTGGTTTGGGCAGTGCGCATAAGGGAACAGAGCATTTCTGGGTGCAGAATTTAACAAGTTGGATTAATATACCTCTTTTGATATTTTTTATTATTTTGATGATTTCATTGGCTGGAGAAGATTATAGCACGATTCATGCGCGGCTTTCACATCCCGTTATTTTGGTTTTTATGGTGTTGACAGTTTTTTCAAATCTTTATCACATGAAACTTGAAATGCAGGTTGTCATTGAGGATTATATTCCGCATAAAATTATCCGGATGTTCTTTCTGATTTTGAATATTTCATATTGTTGTCTTATAGGCAGTTTAATTATTTTTGCACTGTTAAAAATTGCATTAGGGGTTTAAGAGCATGGCAAGCAAGAAGGCATCATCTCGAGGTACCAAAGCGAAGAATGCCCCTTATCGCTACGTAGATCATGAATTTGACGTTGTTGTTGTCGGCGCAGGTGGTGCTGGTCTGCGTGCAACTCTGGGTATGGCTGAGCAGGGTTTAAAAACGGCGTGTATTACAAAAGTTTTTCCCACCCGGTCACATACGGTTGCAGCACAAGGCGGTATTGCAGCGTCGCTTGGGAATATGGGGCCTGACAATTGGCAGTGGCATTTATATGATACGGTGAAAGGGTCTGATTGGCTTGGTGATACGGATGCCATGGAATATTTGGTGCGCAATGCACCCGCTGCTGTTTATGAGCTGGAACATTATGGGGTTCCTTTTTCACGCACGCAAGAAGGCAAAATTTATCAACGTCCTTTTGGGGGGCATACGACGGAATTTGGGGAAGGGCCACCGGTTCAGCGCACATGTGCTGCAGCTGATCGTACCGGACATGCTATTTTGCACACGCTTTATGGGCAAAGCTTAAAACATAATGCGCAGTTTTTTATTGAATATTTTGCGCTTGATCTCATCATGACCGATGGTGTGTGTACAGGTGTTGTTGCATGGAATTTGGATGACGGTACAATCCACCGTTTTGCTGCCAAGATGGTTGTTCTTGCCACGGGGGGGTATGGGCGTGCTTATTTTTCAGCAACATCAGCTCATACATGTACAGGCGATGGTGGTGGAATGGTTGCGCGTGCTGGGTTGCCGCTGCAAGACATGGAATTTGTGCAATTTCACCCAACAGGGATTTATGGTTCTGGCTGCTTAATTACAGAAGGAGCACGCGGTGAAGGAGGGTATTTGATCAACTCTGAAGGTGAGCGCTTTATGGAGCGTTATGCACCTTCCTTTAAAGACCTTGCTTCACGCGATTTGGTTTCGCGTTGCATAACGCTTGAAATTCGTGAAGGACGCGGTGTTGGAGCTAAGAAAGATCACATCCATTTGGTGCTCCACCATATTGATCCTGCTATCTTGCATGAACGTTTGCCAGGAATTTCTGAATCAGCGCGCATTTTTGCCGGTGTAGATGTGACAAAAGATCCAATCCCCATTCTACCGACGGTTCATTATAATATGGGTGGTATTCCTACCAATTATCATGGGGAAGTTTTAAATCCGACACCTGATTCACCTGATCATGTTCAACCAGGGTTGATGGCAGTTGGTGAAGCAGGATGTGCATCTGTTCATGGTGCTAACCGTTTGGGTTCAAATTCATTAATTGATCTTGTTGTGTTTGGGCGCGCAGCAGCAATTCGTGCTGGTGAAGTGATTGATCGTGATGCAAAGATTCCTCCTATTAATGAGGAGGCTGTCGACAAAATTATGGCGCGTTTTGATAAATTGCGCTTTGCCAATGGGCATATCCCAACGGCTGAGTTGCGTGAAAAAATGCAACGCACAATGCAGGAAGATGCTGCTGTATTCCGTACGTCTGATTCCTTAAAACAAGGGTGTCAGCGAATCAGTAAAGTTTGGGAACAGCTTTTTGATCTTAAAGTCACCGATCGTTCGATGATATGGAATTCTGATTTGGTTGAAACACTAGAGCTTGAAAATTTGATGGCTAATGCTGTCACAACTGTTTATTCCGCAGAAGCGCGTTTAGAAAGTCGTGGTGCGCATGCGCGTGAAGATTATCCAGAGCGTGACGATAAAGAATGGCGTCGTCATACATTAGCGCACTTATCCAAAGATGGAAAGGTAACATTATCCTACCGGCCTGTTCATGTTGACCCATTAACAGCTGAAGAGGATGGTGGGATTGATTTGAAACGCATTGTGCCTAAAAAACGTGTTTATTAAAGGGGAGAATGAGTCATGGTTCAAATTAAACTTCCCAAAAATTCTCAAGTAAAAGCTGGCAAGGTTTGGCCAAGACCTGAAGGGGCAAAACAGCTAACAGAATTTCAGATTTATCGGTGGTCACCGGATGATGATGAAAATCCCCGTCTTGATACCTATTATGTGGATCGTTCTGCTTGTGGTCCGATGGTTCTTGATGGTCTTTTATTTATTAAAAACCATATTGACCCGACGTTAACACTGCGCCGGTCATGCCGTGAAGGCATTTGTGGTTCATGTGCTATGAATATTGATGGAACCAATACGCTGGCTTGTACCAAGGGGATGGATGATGTTAAGCATCCGATAAAAGTTTATCCACTTCCCTCTATGCCTGTTGTGAAGGATTTGGTCCCTGATTTAAAGCATTTTTATGCACAGCATCGTGTGATTGAGCCTTGGTTACAAACGGTTTCTCCTGAACCTGCTAAGGAGTGGTTACAAAGCCATGCTGATCGTCAAAAAATTGATGGTCTTTATGAATGTATCCTTTGTGCGTGCTGTCAAACTTCATGTCCGAGTTATTGGTGGAATGGGGATCGTTATTTAGGGCCTGCTATTTTGTTGCAGGCGTATCGCTGGATTGCAGATTCACGCGATGAAATGCGTGGTGAGCGCCTGGATAATTTAGAAGATCCTTTCCGGCTTTATCGCTGTCATACAATTATGAATTGTATGCAAACATGTCCAAAGGGCTTAAATCCAGCGAAAGCAATTACTGAGATTAAAAAGCTTATGCTTGAGCGCCGCTTGTAAAATTTTTTGTTACAATATAAATTTGTCACAATAAAAAACAAAAGGCTAAAATCTTGCTCAAGAAGAGTGCTGCGATGGGTAAGTTTGTTGCTTAAACAGCTCTCTTTAGGTTTTTTTCTGATGAGCTAAAAATCAGAGGGCTGAAATTTTTCTCAGGCCATTATTGAGATTAAGAAGCCTCTATTTAAGCATATGCCTTTAAAGCTTTTCTGGTTATAGAAGAGCTAGAGAGAGGCCGATCGTCTTTTATGCATGGGCTTGTATAATATAGTGTATACGTTTTCTCTTTTCTTTTGAGGTTTCATGTTGAGAGATGACACCCAGATTTATGGCGTCAGATTTGTTTTGAGTGACGCTTTTAGGCCGTATCACACATACACAAGCTTTTGACCCTGAACCCTGATGACAGGCTTAGATTAATCCTGATGGAGCAGACAGTGTAATGAAATAATAAGAGGAGGAGGTATGAAATGAAGAGATCATTTATGCTGATTTAGAGCATTTAGAGCAGCGGTTCCTCTTGGATTGATTCTAGTAAATATAGTTAATGGGATAAGCAAAAGGCACGAAGGTGCCATTTATGCTGATTTAGAGCGGCAGTCCTTGTAAAAGGCGTGGCATATTGGGGGTAAGACCGGCGGCTTCCTGAATGATTTTCTGTTTTATTTTTGGCATCTGATTAACCAATCCAAGGCCGATATCACGGAACGTGCGCAAGACAAAAGTATCATTAGAAAAGAGCTTGTTGAGCCAATCATTACTGAAGGCCATCCGCACAATTTTAGGGCGTCGCCAGCTTTGATAGCGCTCAAGAGCGACAATGGATCCGATATCAAGACCCAATCGTGCTGTTTCAATAATGATTTGCGCTAAAGCAGCGCTGTCGTGCAGCCCTAGATTTAGGCCTTGTCCGGCAAGAGGGTGGATCGTGTGGGCTGCATCACCGATGAGAGCAAAGCGAGGAGTGATGCAATCGCGTGCTAAGGAAAGGGCTAAGGGAAATCCTTGGCGTTCGCCGTCCCAAGAGATTTTTCCAAAGTAGGAACCCATACGTTTTTCAAGTTCTACTACAAAAAGAGGGGCCTCCGCTTTAAGATAATATTGAGCAGTTTGATGATCTTCCGTCCATACAATAGCAGATCGATTGCCTTGAAGAGGTAAAAGAGCAAAAGGGCCAGCTGGAAAAAAATGTTGGATGGCTTGACCATGATGGGGTTTTTCATGGTCAACTGTGCAGAGGATGGCTGTTTGTTGATAAAGGTGAGAAAAGCTTTTAAGCCCTGCCTTTTCACGCAGTTTGGAGCGTGCTCCATCCGCTGCAATGAGCAATTGTGTTTGCCAAATATCTCCATTGCTTAAGGTCACAGCCATGTGTTGATCTTTAAGGTGAAAGTCAACAACACTAACATTTTCAATGAAAGGGATCTGCAGGTCTTTTGCGCGTTTTCTCAAAGAATTGATGAGCTTTTCATGTTCAATCACAGCAGCAAAAGCCTCGTTAGGAGCAACATCGCCCTCGAAAGTTAAAAAACTTTGTTTGATGGGATCATTTGGATGCGCATCAGTGATTATCATTGAATGGATGGGCTGAGCATGGGGTTTAATCGATTTCCAGCATCTTAACTGTTCAAACATACGAATAGAAGAGGCTGTGATGGCTAGTGCCTGTATGTTTTTAGAGGATGTATTTTTTTGAGAGAGTGCATCAACAATGTTAATGCGCAATTCAGGTGCGGTCTGCTTGAGTGCGACTGCAAGAGTTAGGCCAACGGTTGCACCGCCTGCAATTAGGAGATCGCAATATTGTGTATTTTCATTGACATCAGAAGAGATCACGCTCTTTTCCTCTTATGTGCAGCTCGTTAATTTTGAGATTAAGTGGGTATTCATATCATTTTTTTGCAGTCTGAAAAAGAAATTGTTATGAGGATGGTTGTGTTTATATTTTTGTGCTATAAATTTTGAGCTAAAATTCTTTGTAAAGGGTTTTGCGTTTGGGATTGTTTATGCACCAAGATTCTTCTTCTCATGATTTATCGGCCAACCAATATGGCCAAAGTTCGCGCCTTGTTAAAATATTACTGTACCAAATTGGTGCTTTCATTGGGCTTGTGCTTTTTAGTCTTATCATTTTTTGTGTTGTCTCTTTAGCAACATGGAATGTTGCTGACCCGTCATTAACGCGTGCTAATATGCATAAGATTACAAATTTGATGGGACGGCCTGGTGCTGTTTTTTCAGATCTTTTTATGCAATTTTTTGGTTTGGCCAGTCTTTGCGTTTTGTTACCGCCCTTTTTTTGGTCACTTTTGTTGATGGTCTACAAAGATATTCAAAATTTTATGGTTCGCCTTTGTTGGTGGGTGGTTTCAATAATTTGTTTGTCTGCTTTTTTTTCTCTCATGACACCTTTAGCATCTTGGACGCATTGGCCATTGCCAATAGGTCTTGGGGGTGTTGTGGGTGATAAAGTTATACAAATTACCTTTTCATTATTTCCTGCCTTGCCTTCTTTTTTGCAGTATGTGTTATGGGGCTGTTTTTTTGTATTTTCAGGTTTTCTGACAGCTGTTCTTGCTGGCAATGTGGTATGGCGAAACAAAAACAATAAAAGAAAAAAAACTCCAAGGGTTAAAGCTGTAGAGCCAATCTTTGATATGCCAGAAGAAGTTGAGCATACGGCTAATGAGACACGGTTGAATTTTTTCGCTACAATTTTTGGCGCCATTTTACATTTATTTTATTATCTACAAGCTTGTTGCAGCCGTCTTTTTTTGCTCAGCAGAAAGTCTGACAAGAAAAATAAAATATTGAACCGCGTTGAACCTGTTTTCTATGATGAAGATAAAGAGCCTGATCACAAGAAGGTGCCTGTTTCTGCTTCCAAGAGTTCTGTTAAATCCATAAAGGTTTCTTCAAAAGGTAATTTTACGCTTCCTCTTTTAGACTATCTTGCCATTTCTCCACCTGCTGAAAAAAGTGCAAAACCTTCCGCTAAAGCGTTAAAAGAAAATTCTCGTGAACTTGAAGCGATTTTGTTAGATTTTGGGGTAAAAGGCAAAATTATTGATGTGCGTCCTGGTCCGGTTGTCACTTTATATGAATTTGAACCGGCTGCGGGTATTAAGTCTTCTCGTATTATTGGCTTGGCGGATGATATTGCCCGTTCTATGCGTGCAATTTCAGCGCGTGTTGCTGTAGTTCCAGGGCGCAATGTGATTGGGATAGAATTGCCCAATGCAACGCGTGAAATGGTTTACTTGCGTGATATTTTGCAATCTCAGGAATTTTTACATAGCAAAGCGAAGTTGGTTCTTGCTTTAGGGAAGACCATCGGTGGGGAAACAGTGATTGCGGATTTAGCAAAAATGCCGCATCTTTTGGTTGCTGGTACGACAGGGGCAGGGAAATCTGTTGCGATTAATACGATGATTTTGTCGCTGCTTTATCGCATGACACCTGAGCAATGCCGTTTAATCATGGTCGATCCTAAAATGCTTGAACTTTCAGTGTATGACGGCATTCCGCATTTGTTAACGCCTGTGGTAACAGATCCTAAAAAAGCAGTGATTGCTCTTAAATGGGCTGTGCGTGAAATGGAAGAACGCTATAGCAAAATGTCCAAAATGGGTGTGCGCAATATTGATAGCTTTAATGCTCGTTTAAAAGAGGCAGAAAATCAAGGTGAAACGTTAACACGTACCATTCAAGTGGGGTTTGATCATGATACGGGTCAGCCACTCCATGAAACAGAGACACTGCATTTAAGCCCTATGCCTTATATTGTTATTATTATTGATGAAATGGCTGATCTCATGCTGGTTGCCGGCAAGGAAATTGAAGGGGCGGTACAACGTTTAGCACAAATGGCACGTGCGGCGGGGATCCATGTGATTATGGCAACGCAGCGGCCTTCGGTTGATGTGATTACGGGGACAATTAAGGCGAATTTCCCAACACGTATTTCTTTTTTCGTTAGTTCAAAGATCGATAGTCGGACAATTCTTGGCGAACAAGGGGCTGAGCAATTATTAGGGCAAGGGGATATGCTTTTCATGATGGGAGGAGGGCGTATTCAGCGTGTTCATGGGCCTTTTGTGGCTGATAATGAGGTAGAACAAGTTGTTGCGCACCTCAAAACGCAAGCACAACCAGATTATTTAGAAACAATTACACAAGAAACGACAGATCAGAATACGAATGTTACGCTTGATTCTTCTTCAGAAAATGACCCCTATACGCAAGCTGTAGCGGTTGTTCTGCGTGATCGTAAAGCTTCAACCTCTTATATTCAGCGCCGTTTAGGGATTGGCTATAATCGCGCGGCTTCGTTGATCGAACGCATGGAAGAAGAAGGGATTATTAGTCCAGCTAATCATGCAGGGAAACGAGAGATTTTGGTGCCTCCTGAACAAGAGATTCTGTAAAAGCCATGGAGATATTTTCAAGAAAATTCTTGTAAAATTTTCTATAAAAATAATGGTAAATCCTTCAAAAGTTGCGATAACAACTGCATAATCTTTCCCAAGAGCCTTCCTAAGGTCTATTGTTATAGCTCTTGTACAATAAGAATTTTTGTGTCATTTTTTTAACATAATTTTTAAAAGATTTATGCTGTATTCATTCCATTCTGCTTAGAGTGAAAGTGGGTCCTTGTTATTCTTTAAAAGATGTCATTGTTTCGCAGATTATGGCATCATTGAGTAGATTAGGAGAACTATCTATGAAGGTGCCTTGCTTATCCCTAAACAGAATTTTAGTTGTTTCGGGTATCCTTTATTTTGTCTTGTTGCTGTTTCCTGCTTTTTCGCAATCTGCTCATCAAGTAGCGCGTGCTCAGGTTATTGCGAATCATTTTGCTGCCATTAAAACGATGACAGGAGATTTTGTTCAGTTTAGTCCAAAAGGCAAAAAGACAAAAGGAACATTTTATCTAGAGCGTCCGGGAAAGGTTCGTTTCACTTACCAAGGCGTGCCTTTACAGATTATGGCAGATGGCCAATCTGTAGGGATTCAAAATCGCGCTCTCAATACTTGGGATCTTTATCAGCTTTCGCAAACACCAATGAAATTATTGCTCGGGGATACGATTGATATTTCATCAGAGAATTTATTGGCTTTTCGTCAAGATTCAAGGGCTATAGAAATTATCTTGCGTGATAAAAGCCTCGGCAAGGGGCAGATCAAGATGATTTTTGATGCCAACACTTACGCATTGCTACAATGGACAATTGTTGATCAGCAAAATTTAGAAACTACTGTTCAGGTTATGAATGTTCGCACTGGGGTTCGGTTTGCTGAGGATATGTTCACGATTCCTTATCAAAATATTGCTATGTCACGTCATCGGAATTGAGATACATGTTTTTTCGTATTGCGACTTGGAATATTAATTCTATTCGTTTTCGTTTTGAACAAGTTCTTCGTTATTTGGAGTTATGTGCTCCGGATATTTTGTGTTTACAAGAAACCAAATGCCTTGATAATTTATTTCCGCGGGAGGTTTTTTTATCCGCAGGGTATAAGCATATTGCACTAAATGGTCAGAAAGCTTACCACGGTGTGGCGATACTTTCGCGTTTGCCTTTTGTTAGCGTTGAAAAGCGTTTTTTTTGTCAAAAGGAAGAATGTCGTTACCTTTCGGTGGTTGTTAAACCCTATCAGCAGGCTATACGGATTCATAATTTTTATGTTCCTGCTGGTGGTGATGAGCCTGATGTGCAGGTGAATGAGAAATTTCGTCATAAACTCGATTTTTTAGAGGAAATGTCTTCTATTCGAGCTGATCAGGGGGACGGTTTATCATCTCTTTTAATGGGCGATTTGAATATTGCACCTTTGGAAGATGATGTGTGGTCTCATAAACAATTGTTAAATGTTGTTAGCCATACACCCATTGAAACTGAGCGTTTAAAAGCTCTCTGTCATGAGGGGGGATGGGTTGATTTAATGCGCATGAAATTTCCAGTTCCCATAAAACTTTATACATGGTGGAGTTACCGTGCACGCGATTGGGCATTAGCTGATCGTGGACGGCGGCTTGATCATATTTGGTCCTCTCCAGATTTAGCACCTTTTGTTGAGGATCTTTCGATTTTTCGTGAGGCACGAGGATGGTCAAAACCTTCAGATCACGTGCCTGTGCAATCTGTATTTAATTTTTCACGCAAGGTTTAAAATCATTCCGCAAGGCGTAGAAATAAATAAAAGGCCTGAAAATTTTGTGAAGAAAAGAGAACAGGTTACGATGTGAAACAAGCAAGTGTAAACAAAATAGCAAGTATAGATTGCTGATGAGTCTTTCAAGTGATGATTAGAAAAAGCTTTTATTTGCGTAGTTTTTTATTTTCACTCTTATAAACTAAAGATTTCTATTCACTCTTTTGCAAGAATATTATGTACAAACATCTAAGTTTTGATTTATCTTGGGTGCGGGAAGATAGGAGTATTTAAATAATTTTGTTTTAAAAATTTATTCAGTCATACAGTATTTGAAAATAATATTTTGAAAAATGAAGCTATTGCTTTAATCAAAAATAATTGTGTAAAATACATGCTGATATAAGATGAAGAGTAGGATCTTGCATTCCGTTAAAGAATTCATAAAATGACAGGTCCGTTCAAAGGGTGAGTGCATGAGATTCAGTTCAATTATACAATCAATCATAAAATTGATCAAAAAACGCAAAAAACTTTCTTTTTTTGGAGGTGTTTTTCTTTTTATCATCTTTATATCGACGATTAATTCTTTTTTCAGTACAGATACGCCTATTTATATGACAGCGGTGGTGAAGCGTGGTGATATTGAAGACACTGTTCTAGCCTCTGGTCTTGTTCGCCCTTATCGATTGGTTGCTGTTGGTGCGCGTGTGACAGGGCGTGTGGTAGCGATGCATGTTACCCCTGGAGCCATTGTACAAGAAGGCGATTTGTTAGCAGAAATTGATTCAACAGATCAGGAAAATGATCTGAAAAGAAAAAAATCTGTTTTGTCTAACTCTCAGGCTCGTTTGGCCGAGCAAGAATCTTACCTCCAACAAGCACAGGAGACGTTGAAGCGTCAAGAAGGCATGATTAAGGAACACGCCATTTCGCGTGTCAATTTTGATGATGCTGTTGTGCAAGTGAAAATACGTGAAGCTCAAGTTGCTCAGTTACAAGAGCAGGTTGCACAAGCACGCATAGATGTGGATAGCGCAGAGGTCAATTTAAGTTATACGCGGGTGACGGCACCTGCAAAAGGAACAGTGTTAGCAACCGTTGTTGAAGAAGGGCAGAATATTAATGCCTCTCAGTCAGCACCGACAATCGTTATTTTAGGCGATTTGTCCAAAATGACAATTAAAGCGCAGATCTCAGAAGCGGATATTCTCAAAGTTCGCGCTGGACAACCTTTGTATTTCAAAGTGTTAGGCAATCCACAGCGTCGCTATGAAGGGAAGTTAGAGACAGTAGAGCCTGCACCGGAATCTATCCGTATGGATGAGAGTATTAATCCTGGTATGGGAACTTCTAGCGCTTTGTCATCATCAGCGGTTTATTATAATGCACTTGTGCATGTCGATAATGAGGATAATTTTTTACGCACCTATATGACAGCTCAAATGCATATTATCTTAGATAGTGCTAAGGATGTTTTGTTAGTTCCAAGTGATGCTTTGCATGATGAAACACAGGAGCGCGAAGCATGGGTTCAGGTTCTGGTTGGTGCAAACAAGGTAGTAAAAAAACAGGTTGTTGTCGGCATTAACAATAGAGTTATGGCTGAAATTGTCTCAGGGCTTGATGAAGGGGATATTGTGATTATCGGCTCACGTGATGGGTTACAAGCATAGCGTACAGATTGAAAGAGAAATGTAAAGCATGAGAACAGAAGGTGTGGATGCTGTCCTTGTTTTAGAGGATGTAATGCGTGAGTTTCAGGCAGGTGAAACGTCTGTTCCGGTATTGAAAAACATCAATTTAACCATTCGTCGTGGTGAAATGGTGGCGATTGTTGGCGCTTCTGGTTCAGGAAAATCAACGCTCATGAATATTTTAGGGTGTCTTGATCGACCGACTTCAGGCCGTTATTGGGTTTCTGGAAAAGAAATAGCTTCACTTTCAGTTGATGAATTGTCGGCTTTGCGGCGTAATCATTTTGGATTTATTTTTCAACGTTACCATTTATTAGGTGCATTAACAGCACTTGGCAATGTTGAAATGCCAGCGATTTATGCGCGATGTGCCCCTGGGGTGAGAAAAATACGTGCACAAAGCTTGCTAACTCGTTTAGGCATGAGCGATCGGATGGAGCATTATCCAAATCAGCTTTCTGGGGGGCAGCAACAACGTGTGTCTATTGCCCGTGCCTTGATGAATAATGCGGATATTATTCTTGCTGATGAACCAACAGGTGCCTTAGACAGTCAGAGTGGTGAAGAAGTTTTGCGTATTTTGGGTGAGCTTCATCGAGAGGGGCACACCATTATTATTGTAACTCATGATATGCGTGTGGCTGAAAGAGCAGAGCGTATTATTGAGATTAGGGATGGCGAAATTATTGCTGATAATGTGTCATCAGTTCAAAAGATACAAAAAGAAGAAGATAAAATAACGGATGATGCTCAGTTTTTTAATACAGTAGACTCTGTGCACACTAATAAACAGCTTGGTTTTGTGCGTTTTTTTGTCGATCTTTTTCGTGAAGCTTTTATGATGGCGTTGTTAGCCATGAATGCACACCGGATGCGGACTTTTTTAACAATGCTTGGGGTCATTATCGGTATTTTTTCTGTTGTTACAATGGTCGCATTAGGAACGGGGACACAACAGCAACTGCTTGAAACTTTTAAAGGGATGGGGACAAATACATTAACAATTATGCCGGGGAAAGACATATCCGATAAGCAGTCAGGAAAGATCACCAGTTTGGTTGAGGCCGATGCAGAAGCATTGTCTCAATTACCCTATGTTGCAGGTGTAACACCCCAAATTGCAGCAAATTCAACGGTTAATTATGATTCTATAGAAGTCAATTCTATGGTGATGGGTGTAGGAGAACAGTTTTTTCTGACACAAGGATTCAAACTTGTTGAAGGGCAGATATTTGATCGGCAAAGTGTTCATGATCGGGCTGTTGATTTGGTTATTGAAAAGGAAGCTATTGCGCTTCTATTTCCTCATAGTGATGAAAGCCCTATTGGAAAAATAGTCCTTGTGGGGCGAGTACCAGCCCGGATTATTGGTGTTGTTAAACCGGCTCAAGAGTCTCATTCAGTCTCCAATACAATACAGATTTATATGCCTTATACAGCTCTGCAAACTCGTTTTTTGGGAACGACAGAGGTGCGTGCTATAATGCTTAAGATTGCTGATCATGTTGATACAAAATTAGCGGAGGAAGCGGTTGAACGTTTCTTAACGGGACGGCATGGTCAGAAGGATTTTTTCATTAGAAATTCAGCATCATTCATTGAGCAAATTATGACAGGGACAAGAATTGTTACGGCTTTAATCACCTCTATAGCAACCATTTCCTTGATCGTTGGGGGGATTGGGGTCATGAATATTATGTTGGTAACTGTCGCAGAGCGGATCAGTGAGATTGGCGTACGTATGGCTGTTGGTGCACGTCAGAGTGATATTTTGCATCAATTTTTAATCGAAGCTATTTTGGTTTGTGCTGTCGGAGGGGGAATAGGAATCTCTTTAGGACTTTTCCTTGGTGGGTTATTTACCTTTTTTAATTCACCTATCCATTTTATGTACACGCCCAGTTCCATCATTATCGCTTTTGTTTTTTCAGCATTTATCGGAATATGTTTTGGCTTTTTCCCAGCGAGGAAGGCTTCTCAGCTTGATCCTATTGTTGCTCTTGCCCGTGACTAATCGGCCAATTTAAAACAAGATAACAGCACGGATGATTTTTAAATCATAGGGTTGCAAGGTAGGACATATTGGACAGCAATTAGGGGTCTTTTTGTGGTCACATACTTTTGATTGCCTGTGGTGACATGAATAAGAATGTGGTGACATGATAAGAATAAGACCCATATTGCAATACTGATATTGTCATATGCAATGCCGACAATATTGTAATAATTGAGTATGAGCATTCCAATAAGAAATTTTGGCTAAAATCTTTAAAAAACCAGTGTCTAAGGGAAGAAGGTTGCGGTAGCTTTCTGACACAAATTTGATGACCAAATTTGCTTACTTTCTCAAATAAGGAGAGCAGGGGGCTTTCTTGCTTTTCAAATATTGTCTCAAATGGGGCATAAGGAAAGGATCAGTAATTATAACAGAAGGCAAAAGTTCAGACTTTATAGAGGTGAAGCAAAAGTTCGGCTTTTAGTTGTCTCAAGAGCATATAAAAGAGTCAGTTCTTAATGTCTTGCAAGAAAAATTGTGGCAAGATTAATTCTGTGCAGATTGGAAGACAGATCTGATTTGAAAGCCAATATTTTTTATATATTCAGAGGCCAACATGCGTATTTTATTGAGTTGTTTAACCTTGTTTTGGGTAACATTTTCCTTAATAGGGTAAGCAATGAAATTTATATCAGGCATTAAATATCTCAGCTCAAGCAGAGAGCGTGCTATATGATAATCATGGGTGACGATATAGAGCGTTTTGTAATGGTGTTTTTTAATCCAAACAGCACTTTCTTCGGCATTGCTTTTAGTATTGGTTGCTTGGTAGCCGAGGTCAACACAACACTCAAAAAGCTGCGGATCAATATGCATGTTTCGGAGCAATCTTTTGGGATGAAATGTTGCGTTAACCCCGCTGATTAAGAGTCGCGAACCAAGGCCTTGTTTCAGCAGACGCAATCCTGTTTCTATACGTCTTTCTCCACCTGTCAGAACAATGATGGCATCAGCTTTGGATAATGAGACAGGGGGATAAAGTTGTTCGACTTTTTCAGAAAAAATAACGAAATGTGTGCCCATGATAAGAAAGAGACTTAAAAGACAAAAAGCTACTGGTGGGCAATAACGAAAAAGGTGCTTAAAAAATTTCATAATTTCCATGGAATATTAGGGGGGAATATTAGGGGATATTGAGGATGAGAATCTTTTTAGAATGACAAACTCTTACTGTCAGAACAATGCTGGTATCAGCAGGAGTATCGGTTATTGATGAGAGATTTCGTATATTGTGAAGCACAGCATTAAAATAAACTATTTTCGGATTGGTTGATTTTTTTGAGTTGTGTTAAAATGGTAATGCGGCTGGTTAGCATGGTGAGAAGAGACACAACAAGAATAAGGCTAAAAATTTTCCCATAAGTAGTGAAGGTGATAGAAACATAGCCAAATAAAGCGGTGATCTGCTCACTTTCGGCTGTCCCCAAATTGTGATGTGTCCAAAAAGAAAAAATATGAAAGAGCACTAAGCTTGCTACGCCACCATGAAAGGCACCACGCAACGCAGTTTTAAAGAAATGTCTGTCAAACTGTTTCGCAATGAAGTGGGGTTCTGCGCCAATGAAATATAAGACATGGATAATGTGAGAATTTTCTGCAAGAGCATTGCGTGTTGCAAAGATAATCGTGAGCATCAATGAACCCAAGACCAGTGTTAAAAGTACAAAACCGATAAAGACCGTTGTGTGTGCCATTTTTGTAAAATGATGCACCCAAGAACGGTGATCATTAAATCGACCTCCTGGAATTTTTGTTTTAATAGCTTCACTAATGGCATGAAAATCAATATTTTCATTATTTTTCAGTGTGACGATAATCAGCCGAGGCAAGGGTAATTGGTCAAGCGCTAAGTCTGTTCCAAACCAAGGTTCAAGCAATTTTTCAGTAGCGGCTTGGCCCATAATGATGGCATTTTGTACACCATGAAATGTTTTGACCAATTGAACAGCATTACGTAGATTTTGTTCTATATCGATAGTATCAACAGGATGTATTTGGATCGTTGCTTCATGGCTGATTTGATTGCTCCAATTGTGAGCTGTCCGCTGCACCAAATCAACACAGTTTAAGGTGAGGCTTGAAAGAAATGTCATGATCGCAATGACAGCAACCAAAGCCTGCCCAGAAATATCGCTGTTAGGAACGATTGGCGATCTGGTTGCTTTATCATGTTTAAAAATTGCTTTTTGCAAACCAAAAGTGCGAAGAGATTTATTCATGAATAGTCATCCGTCCCTCATGGAGAATCATACGTCGTGCTTCAACTTGTTCCATCAAGGAAACATCATGTGTCGCAATGATGACAGCTGTCCCGAAACGGTTTAATTCAATAAACAAACGCAAAAGGCGTTTTGCTATGGGCAAATCAACATTTCCTGTTGGTTCATCCGCTAAAAGGATTTCAGGTTGATCAATGATCGCGCGCGCAATGGCGACTCTTTGTTTTTCACCCCCTGAAAGAACAGGAGGCAACACATGGATTTGATTGCTAAGCCCAACCCATTTTAAAAGATCTTCCACTTCACTGCGATAGGTTGCTTCTTCTTGGCCTTTAATGCGCAAAGGCAAAGAGACATTTTCATAAGCGGTCAGATGATTGAGTAAATGAAAATCCTGAAAGACAACACCAATGCGTTTTCGCAAAGCAGGCAGTTCTTTTTCTTTGAGGAGGGCTGTGTCTTTTCCAAATAAATCAATATGGCCGCGGGTTGGTTTGATGGCAAAAAACATGAGGCGCATCAATGATGTTTTCCCTGCTCCAGAGGCTCCCGTCAGAAACTGAAAGGATCCACGAGGGATATGAAAGCTCATATCACGCAAAATTTCAGGTCCCATTCCATAGCGCAGGCCAACATTTTCAAAACGAATCACTTTGAGGCCTCATTTTTTTATCTTGAAACATTGTTGGCGTTTCTTTGATTTTTCTACCATTTTTATTGTTTCCATCCTACGGCTTTAAGTTTTTTTCCTTTGTTTAAAATTGTTGAGAGACAATACTTAATTTTAATTAAGTGTGCTGATATGTTAAGCGGCTTCCTCTATATTTTGGCGGTTAGCAATAAGGTTATCAACAATTTGTGGTTCGGCAAGTGTTGAAATATCGCCTAGATTATCAAAATTATTGGCAGCAATTTTGCGTAAAATGCGTCGCATGATTTTTCCTGATCGTGTTTTGGGCAAGTGAGGCGCAAATTGAATTTTATCCAATGTTGCAATGGAGCCAATTTCCTGCCTAACATGCTGAATCAGATTTTGGTGTAACGTTGCACTTGGTTGTGTGCCAGCCATTAGGGTTACAAAGCTATAAATGCCTTGCCCTTTAATGGGGTGAGGGTATCCAACAACCGCTGCTTCTGAAACAGCAGGGTGTGAAATAAGCGCTGATTCAATTTCAGCAGTTCCTAATCTGTGTCCAGAGATATTGAGAATATCATCAACACGTCCTGTGATCCAATAGTAACTATCTTTATCACGTTTACACCCATCCCCTGTAAAATATTTTCCTTTATAGGTAGAGAAATAGGTTTCAACAAAGCGTTGGTGGTTATTATAAAGGGTGCGCATTTGGCCAGGCCATGAATCGACGATACAAAGATTGCCTTCTGCTTCTCCTTTTAGAATATTTCCCTGTGGATCAACGAGTTGAACTTGAATGCCAAAGAAGGGGTGTGTGGCTGATCCTGCTTTGAGTTTTGTTGCACCCGGCAAAGGTGTAATGATATGGCCCCCTGTTTCTGTTTGCCACCATGTGTCAAGAATAGGGCAGCGGCTGTCGCCAACTGTGTGATAAAACCATTTCCAGGCTTCCGGATTAATGGGTTCACCCACTGTCCCTAAAAGACGTAACGATGTTCTTTGAGAGCGTTTGACAAAAGAATCTCCTGCACCCATTAAAGCGCGGATAGCTGTTGGCGCCGTGTAGAATATATTGACTTTATGCTTATCCACAATCTCCCAAAATCTTCCTTCATCAGGAAAGGTGGGGGAGCCTTCAAACATTAATGTGGTCGCACCGTTACATAAAGGCCCATAAACTAGATAAGAATGACCGGTGATCCACCCAATGTCGGCAGTGCACCAGTAAATTTCACCAGGGTGATAATCAAAAACATACTGATGGGTCATCGAGGCATAGACGAGATAGCCGCCTGTCGTATGCAAGACACCTTTTGGTTTTCCTGTTGATCCTGAGGTATAAAGAATAAAGAGAGGATCTTCAGCATTCATGTGTTCTGGTGGGCAATCGGGTGTAGCATGGGGCATTTCTTCATGATACCAAAAATCACGCCCATTAACCCAGTGAATGATTTTGCTTGTGCGCCGTATCACCATGACTTGAGTCACATTCACATTTTGGCATGCTGCGATATGAATGGCACGATCCACATTATCTTTTAAGGGGATCGTTTTATCACCACGCAGAGCATGATCAGCGGTAATGATAAAGGTGGATTGCCCATCAATAAGGCGTC
Source organism: Bartonella bacilliformis KC583 (assembly GCF_000015445.1). Classification (NCBI taxonomy): domain Bacteria; kingdom Pseudomonadati; phylum Pseudomonadota; class Alphaproteobacteria; order Hyphomicrobiales; family Bartonellaceae; genus Bartonella; species Bartonella bacilliformis. The sequence continues at coordinate 115,397 of NC_008783.1, forward strand.
CTGCTATTGCTTCAGAAGAAAAGCCGGCAAAAATAACCGAATGAATAGCACCAATGCGAGCACAAGCGAGCATGGCATAGGCCGCTTCAGGGATCATGGGAAGATAGATGCTCACTCTATCGCCTTTTTTAACTCCATGGTTTTTTAAAATGTTCGCAAAACGGCAGACATGTTCATAAAGTTCGTTATAGGTTATTTTTTTATCAGAATAAGGATTGTCACTTTCCCAAATCAGGGCGATCTCATTGCCACGGTCTTTTAAATGACGGTCAATACAATTATAGGCAACATTGGTTATGCCATCTTCATACCATTTGATCGAAACATTGTCATTAAAGGATGCGTTTTTGACTTTTGTATAGGGTTTAAACCATTCAATGCGTTGGCCATGTTCTCCCCAGAAACTTGTCGGATCCTCGATACTTTTTTGATACCATTTTTGATAGGTGTCCTGGTCAATTAAGGCATTTTTTTCAATATCAACAGGTATTGGATAAATTCTTTCAGACATAGTTTTTCCTCCCTGAGGTACTGTAGACTACGCTAGGGAGGTTTAAAAGGTAAATTTTATTATAATCTGTTAAGGGAGTGTTTTCGTGATATCTCCATATGTTAAAAAAATGATCGATGATCTCATGAACCTATGTTTGATGATTTGATAAACGAAAAATCCTTAGCTAGGGCGTTGCCCAAACAAAGCTGATCCAATACGCAAGACATTTGAACCAAATTGAAGAGCGGTTTGAAAGTCATTAGACATGCCCATGGAGAGTTTTGTCAAACCAGATTTTTTGGCTAATTTTGCTAGCAGGGCAAAATAAGGTCCGGGGTTATCTTCGATCGGGGGGATCGCCATCAGGCCAACAATATCAAGCCCATAATGATTTTTGCAGTGCGCAACAAAATCAACCACATCTTCTGGGGCAAGGCCGCTTTTTTGTGGTTCTAATCCAATATTAACTTGAACATAGCAGGGGAAATGTTTCTTTTGTTTGTGCATTTCTTCACTTAAGCTTTTGGCTATTTTTTCGCGATCAACTGTTTGAATGACATCGAAAATTTTGACAGCCTCTGCTGTTTTATTAGATTGTAGAGGGCCGATAAGATGCAGTTCAATGGGGCTAAATTGTTGGCGCAGATACGGCCATTTTTCTGCTGCTTCTTGTACGCGATTTTCCGCAAAGCAAGACTGGCCTGCTTGCAAAAGGGGAATAATCTTGTCTGCAGGCACTGTTTTTGAAACAGCGATGAGCTCTACACTGTCTAAAGAACGCTGATACTCTTTACAGCTGTTGGCGATCTCTTGTTTAGTATTTTTCCATGCCTCAATGGATGTTGCATGCATTTCACTCATGATGGTCTCGTGCTTTTTAATTTTTTTCAAGGTCTAAAGAATTTAGCTTGTCTTTACAGCTAGGGATTTTGCTAATCTTTACAGCTCTTAGCAATCTTTTGTTTATATTTTTCCACGCTTCAATGGATGTCGCATGAATTTCTCTCATGATGGTTTCGTGCTTTCATTTTTTATTCAATGGCTGAGAATTGTTTCTATGAAGGCAAGTCCTTTCATAAGGGGAATTGTTTTATAAGGGCAATTCTCTCTATAAAGCTTGTAAAATATTCATTGAAAAGGTTGACGGTAGCGTTAATCCATGGAAAGCATTAAAATGCTTTTTGGTTTAATTTTGTAAAGAGTATAATAAGAATGACGATCGAACGCTATAATCCACGTGCACAGGAACAAAAATGGCAAGCGATTTGGGATGAAAAGAAGATTTTTCAGACCTCTCATGAGGATGAGGGCGAAAAATATTATGTTTTAGAAATGTTTCCCTATCCTTCAGGCCGCATTCATATGGGGCATGTGCGTAATTACACGATGGGAGATGTCGTGGCGCGTTATAAGCGTGCTAAGGGGATGAATGTGCTCCATCCAATGGGGTGGGATGCGTTTGGTATGCCGGCTGAAAATGCAGCGATGCAAAATAAAGTGCATCCAAAAGCATGGACCTATCAGAATATTGCCGCTATGCGTAAGCAATTACAGAAATTGGGGCTTTCTATAGATTGGTCGCGTGAATTTGCCACTTGTGATGTGGACTATTATCACCGCCAGCAAATGATTTTTCTCGATCTTTACCAAAAGGGGCTTGTTGTACGCAAAGTTGCTAAGGTCAATTGGGACCCTGTAGATCAAACCGTTTTGGCTAATGAGCAGGTTATCGACGGTCGGGGTTGGCGCTCTGGTGCTTTGGTAGAACAGCGAGAATTAACCCAGTGGTTTTTCAAAATTACAGAATTTGGTGAAGGTTTATTAGCAAGATTGGACGACCTGACAGAATGGCCAGACAAAGTTCGCGTTATGCAAAAAAATTGGATTGGCAAGTCACAAGGGCTCTACATTCGTTGGGCTTTAGACAAAACACAACTTCCCCATAATGATGGGTGTGAGGGTTTTGACGAAATTACTTGCTATTCGACTCGTCCGGATACTTTATTTGGTGCATCTTTTTTAGCCCTTTCCGTTGATCATCCAGTGGCACAGGCTTTAGCGAGAAATGATGAAGAGCTTCGTGCTTTTATTGAAATGTGTCGGTGCGGGAGTACTACAACGGAAGCATTAGAAACAGCCGAAAAGCAAGGATTTCGGACAGGAGTTTTGGCTGTTCATCCGTTAAATCCAGCCGTGCGTCTTCCTGTTTACATCGCGAATTTTGTTTTAATGGATTATGGCACAGGGGCTATTTTTGGCTGCCCAGCGCATGATCAGCGTGATTTGGATTTTGCCCGCAAATATGATCTGCCTGTGCAAATCGTGGTTGCACCAAAAGAGGCTGAAGAGCAAGATTTTACACTTTCCGACACAGCCTATACCGGTGATGGCGTGATGATCAATTCAGACTTTTTGAATGGTTTAACGCCGAAAGATGCTTTTGAAGTGGTCGCACAACACCTTGAAAAACAAGTTTTAAATGGCCAGCCCCAAGGGCAAAAAACAGTACAATTTCGATTACGAGATTGGGGTGTTTCACGGCAGCGTTATTGGGGATGCCCTATTCCTATGATCCATTGTGCGGCTTGTGGGGTGGTGCCTGTTCCGCGTGCTGATTTACCTGTCGTCTTGCCGGAAGATGTGACTTTTGATCGCCCTGGGAACCCCCTTGCACGCCATGAAACGTGGCAAACCGTAGCTTGCCCTTCTTGTGGTCAACCGGCAAAACGCGAAACGGATACAATGGATACATTTGTTGACTCTTCCTGGTATTATGCGCGTTTTACTGCCCCTTGGGCACAAGAGCCAACAGATCAAGACATAGCGGCGCAATGGCTGCCTGTGCAACAATATATTGGTGGTATTGAGCACGCGATTTTGCATCTTTTATATGCCCGTTTTTTCATGCGGGCTATGAAATTGGCTGGTCATGTCAATGCGGATGAGCCTTTTACAGGGCTCTTTACCCAAGGCATGGTTGTGCATGAAACCTATCGCGATGCCCAAGGGTGGGTTGCACCAGATGAGGTGTCTATTGTTGAACAAGATGGCAAACGCCGTGCTTATAAACTGACAGATCAGAGCGAAGTGACAATTGGTTCGATTGAAAAAATGTCGAAATCAAAGAAAAATGTAGTTGATCCTGATGATATTATTTCTTCCTACGGGGCTGATACAGCGCGTTGGTTTATGTTGTCAGATTCTCCGCCTGAGCGTGATGTGATCTGGTCGGAATCGGGGATTGAAGGAGCACATCGCTTTGTCCAACGTGTGTGGCGTTGCGTGGCATTAAGTGCACCAATTTTAAGCACCATTGAGCCTTGTGCTGGGCACCAGGGAGAAGCTTTGGAGCTTTCAAAAGCAGCACATCGCACGCTCTGTGCTGTGGAAGATGATTTAGAAAAGCTTGCCTTTAACCGGGCTGTTGCACGTTTATATGAATTTTTGAATATCATGGCCCCTTTATTAAATACGGTGGCCGATCTTGATGATGAGATGAAGTCTGCTTTGCGTCAAGCGATGGATTTTTTCTGTGCTATGATTGCACCGATGATGCCGCATTTGGCTGAGGAATGTCACGCAGCTTTAGGAGGAAAAACACTCATGTCTGAGTGTGCATGGCCTGTTTATGATAAAGCTTTGATTGTTGAGGATTCTGTCACTTTACCGGTGCAAATCAATGGCAAAAAACGTGGCGATGTCACAGTTCCTGTGACAGCAGATCAAGCAGAGATTGAACAAGCTGTTTTGGCTCTTTCTTTCGTACAAGCACAGTTGGCAGGAAAATCAGTGAAGAAAATGATTATTGTTCCAAAAAGGATTGTTAATGTTGTTCTTTAGTCGGTTATCATGCGTTGTTTGTACTTTTATGTTGGCACTGCTTTGTGGCTGTACAATTGAACCGCTTTATCGCCAAGCCCCGCAATCGTCGACAGTGATGGGTTCTGGTTTTGCAGGGCGTGCAGAGGAAGTTCCTGCTGGTCTTGCAGCAAAGCTGGCCATGATTGTGGTTGATGAGCCTTCTGATCGTTTTAGCCAAATGGTGCGTAATCATCTGCTTTTTTTGATGCATGGGGGTGGGGGGAAGCCTGCTACGCCAAAGTATCAATTATCTTTATACACATCTGTGATGACGCGTACATCTTTGCCAGTAGAGAGTGATCCTAGAACAGGAAGAACGTGGCGTTTTTCTGTCGGGACAGTGGTCGGCAGGGCCTCTTATTCGTTAAAAGATATGAAGGATAATGTGATTGCGCAAGGGAAAGGAACTTTACGGGCATCATTTGATCGACCTCATCAGGAATATGCGACACTTCAGGCTGAAAAGGATGCTGAAAAACGCGTGGCTACAGAATTAGCGGAACAAATTTTTATGAGGCTTGCAAAAGATCTAGCGAAACTTTGATCTAGCGAAACTTTAATGAGATCTTTAACAGGGGAGTGAAGCGGCTTTTTAGCTTAGTGTTCTAGCAACAGTGTAGAATAGGGTTCGCCTTTGTGAATTGGTTTACCTTTGTCGGGTTTTTCAAGAGAGTGCGACTAGAGCTTTTAAGAATTTGGCAGCAAAGAGTTAAAAGCGCAAAGCGTGGTAACTAAGCTTGAAAAGTCGTCTTAAAGATCTTTTGATCTGTTTGTTACCTCGATAAAGAAGGGTGCTAACTTTTATGGAATTCCAATTAATCCGTATCATAGAATGACTGTGGTGTGTTATTTAGAGCTCTCAAGGCTTTAAGGGTAAGTTTGAGAGCAGGGTGTGGGAACAAGCGTACGGGTATGTTTTAAGCGATCTTTTGGCCCGTTTTTGCCCAATCCGTTAAAAATGTTTGCAAGCCTTTATCAGTTAAAGGGTGTGCAGCCAGGCTTTTTAAAACCTTGGGAGGAACAGTTGCAACATCTGCACCACTTAAAGCGGCTTCTTTCACATGGGTTGTTGTGCGGATAGAAGCAGCTAAAATTTGTGTTGCAAATCCATAATTATCATAAATGGTACGAATTTCATGAAGCAGGTCTATGCCATTTGTGCCACAATCATCAATTCTGCCAATAAAGGGGGAAACAAATGTTGCCCCTGCTTTAGCCGCAAGCAAAGCTTGAGTAGCAGAAAAACATAAGGTGAGATTTGTTTTTAACTCTTGTTCGCTAAGGGCTTTACACGCTTTTAAACCATCGAGCGTTATGGGCAGTTTGATGCAAATATTATTAGCAATTTTTGCTAAAACAGCAGCTTCTTTCATCATGGTGTCAAAGTCAGTTGCTGCAACTTCAGCAGAAACAGGCCCTTCGACCAGGGAGCAAATTTCTTGTATAACGTCAAGAATATTGCGCCCAGATTGCAGGATGAGAGAAGGATTGGTGGTGACACCATCGACCAGACCTAAATTTTGTAATTCTTGGATATCTTCACAATTAGCGCTATCCACAAAAAATTTCATTTCCGATCTCCTCTGTTATGAAAAGCTTTTTATACTAAAAGCTTCTGGCGATTCACCTTAATTTACATTATGCGCTATTGTTGCCCGCAAAAACAAGGGATGAGTCGATAATAATAGGCGGAAAAGTCTATGAAATTGATTTAAAAGGAAGTGTGGGGAAAAGCCTGTTATCCAGGATTGCTCAAAGATTGCTCAAGGATCATGTAGGATCGCTTAAAGGAATTGCCCCAAGAGTAGTTTAAGGGGTGAAAAGCCGCACAAGAGTAGCCCGAAGCAGTATTGTTCAGGATTAAGAATAATTTTAGGCTGTTTTTTCTTTGTAGATTGGAAGAAAATAATAGAGGGTGAAAGCTGATGATCAGAGATTAAAGAGTATTTTGCTTCCACTTCTTATATTGCACGCTTATCATTATTGGAGGCACATTTTGAAGATCTGATCAGGGTTAGCAAGTATGTTGAAAACTAAAGAGTCCTGAGATCAGATAAGGTGCATATGTAAGACTAAACTGAGTGAAAAGATAAGCTATAACAAAATGCAGGAACAAAAGGTGAAATCAAACGGACCAGAAATAAAGAGTGTTTCGGTTTTGGTACCACTTCCTGTGTCTCACGCGTATCATTATAGGGTGCCGTCTTCTATGACGGTAGAGGTTGGTTCTTTTGTTCGGGTTCCTGTTGGGGGGCGGACTCTTTGTGGTTTTGTTGTTTCGCTTGATGAGCAGACTTGTGAAAATGAACAGGAGGGGTGTCCTGTTTCACCAGATAAATTGCGCTTTATTGAGTGTGTTTTTGATTGTCCACCCTTAAAGGCTGAAATGATCGCTTTTCTGCGTTTTGTCAGCTCCTATACCATGACACCTTTTGGCCTTGCCGCGCGGTTGGTTTTACGTGTCCCGGCAGCGTTAGAGCGCGAAGAGCCAATGATGGGGTTGCGTTATTGTGGTGGAGAGGTGCATCGCTTAACACCAGCACGGTCGCGTGTTTTAGAATTGGCACGCAAGGGAATGGTGTGGACACGTTCTGGTCTTGCGCACGCAGCAGGGACCTCTGTTTCAGTGGTTGAGGGGTTAAAGGAACTTGGCGTTTTTGAAGAGGCACCGATACCGGTCTCTCCCCTTGTGGCAACGCCTAACCCTAATTATTGTTTACCCGTTTTGGAGGATGCGCAAAAATCAGCAGCGGATCTTTTGCAACAGGGGGTATTGTTAGCAAAATTTCAAGTGTTTTTGCTGGATGGGGTGACGGGGTCAGGAAAAACAGAAGTTTATTTTGAAGCGGTGGCGCAAGCGTTGAAGGGCGGCAAGCAGATTTTAATTTTGCTGCCAGAAATTGCTTTAACACAACAATTTTTAGATCGGTTTTATGCGCGTTTTGGCGCAGCAGCAGCTGAGTGGCATTCAGATTTAGCCCCGCGTCGTCGTGAACGTGTGTGGCGTCAGGTTGCAGAAGGGCAAATCCGTGTTGTTGCTGGGGCCCGTTCGGCGCTTTTTTTACCCTTCTCAGATCTGGGATTGATTGTCGTTGATGAAGAACATGATGGCGCTTATAAACAGGAAGAGCGGATTTTTTATCATGCCCGTGATATGGCGGTTGCACGTGGCTCTTTTGAGCAATGTCCTGTTATTTTGTCTTCAGCAACACCTTCAATTGAAAGCCAGGTCAATGTTTTGTGGGGGCGCTATCAACGGGTGCATTTGCCATCGCGTTTTCGGGCGGCAGCATTGCCGCAACTGCGGGTGGTTGATATGCGTCAAGGGGGCGTGGAAAAGGGACGTTTTATTTCTTCCGCTCTTGAGCATGCGCTTAAACAAACTCTTGAAAAAGGAGAACAGGCTCTCCTTTTTCTCAACCGGCGTGGCTATGCCCCTTTAACATTATGCCGAATTTGTGGGTATCGTTTCCATTGTACCGAGTGTTCAAGCTGGCTCGTTGAGCACCGGTTGCAAGGGCGCTTAAAATGTCATCACTGTGGCTATCATCAACCTATTCCTGAGGCCTGTCATGAATGTGGGACTCTTGATCATTTGGTGGCGTGTGGACCTGGGGTGGAGAGAATTGCTGAGGAGACACAAGGATTATTTCCACAAGCGCGGTTGATGATTTTGTCGACAGATTTAAAAGGTGGGATTAGCCAGTTACGAAGTGAGTTGGAAGCTATTGCTAACAGGGATGTTGATATTATCATTGGGACACAATTAGTGTCTAAAGGGCATCATTTCCCAGGGCTCTCTCTGGTTGGGGTGGTTGATGCTGATCTAGGGCTTGCCAATGGTGATTTGCGGGCAGGGGAGCGTACATTTCAGCTTTTGTCTCAGGTAACGGGGCGCGCAGGGCGTATGGGGTTAGAAAGTTTGGGATTGTTGCAAACCTATCAACCAGACCATCCGGTGATAAAAGCTTTGCTTTCACAACAGCGAGAGGATTTTTACACGCGTGAGCTTGCCATGCGAGAGCAGCATCATTTGCCCCCTTATGGGCGATTTGCTTCTTTGATTGTGTCGTCAAAAAATCGCCAAGCAGCAGAAAATTATGCCCGTGTCTTACGCCAGGCGGCCCCTGCTGTGCACGATGCTTCCTTGGGGGTATCTTTAATGGGGCCGGCAGAAGCCCCATTGGCCCTTGTGCGCGGGCACTATCGTTTTCGGCTTCTTTTGCATGGGAAGCGTTCTTTTGATGTGCAAGGGTTTATTCGGGCAATGCTAGCGCGAGCTGCCAAGATGCCGAGTTCAGTTCGGGTGCAGATTGACATTGATCCACAAAGTTTTTTATGAAAAAAACATAAAATACGCTTTTCTTTGTGAGTTAAAATAAAAGTTTTTTAAATCAAAGGATCTGTGAATAAAAGATACTGTCTTAGATGAAGCGTATTTGCGGATAGGGTGTTTTGCAGGGGGGCGGTTTGTGAAGAAAATCATTATTTATTTTATTTTGGGGGGTGCTTGGCTTTTAGGCGCAAGAGCATACGCATCGGTTACAGATATCATTAAACATGATGAAAGAAAGGAAATACACAGCATTGATGCGACGGTTTTTGCTTTTACCTATCAATTAATGCGCAAAACAGAGAAAATTTTTCAGCCTATGATTGCTGCTCCGCAAGAAACGATGCAATCTCTGTGTGGTTTTCCCGTGCCGTATGCGCGACAAGTCATTTATGATTATGCAGTTTTTCATGATGATAAGCTTGCACAAGATGTGATGATTTTTAGCAGAGCATTAAGTCTGCATGGCACACAGATAATTGGGCCGTTGACTAAACAAATTTTACAGCATTTACGTGCCCATCGTGACTTGATGGAAAGGGTTCATAGGCTCGATCTTTCCGCAGATGTTGTACAAGCTCTTTTAATGGATGAAACTTTTAAGGTGGATTTATTATTGTCTAAGGTGGGAGCAGAGATTACTGCTGCAGTCTTTGATACGTTTCACACAGGGGATACAGGAAAATTGGATAATTTACCTGATGAGATCAAAATAGGGCTGCAAAAACGCTGTGTGTCTGTTTCATCATTTGAAGATTTTAGGGATCAATAATCGTCAATGTATAAATTTCCCAATATTTATGATGTTGAAAAAGCCATAAAAGTGAGAGAAATCATGATGTTGAAAAAGGGTGTGAGGGGGGATCTGAAGAAGAATTTTAAAGAATTTACGATTATTTGTCTAAAATTTTCAAAAGCATTATTGCGAGTCAGTTATGTCTATGCTAGAGACGAAAAAGTCTTTTCATTCTAAATTTTAAGAAGAACTTCTTGAAATCTGGAGTCTGTAGTCCACTTCATCTGGTCAAGCTCAGAGAACTTCTTAAGGAAAAGAGGCGAGATTTCGTGTCTGATTCATTTTCTCTTTTACCACTTCCGTTGGTGAGTCAACGCTATGCACACGCATTGTTTGATTTGGTTCAGAAAGAAGGCTATGTTGGGGACGTGGAAAAGGCATTAGCGTCTTTTCAAGTTATTTTAGAACAAGATAAAGCTTTAAAACACTTGGTGCAAAGCCCATTTTTATCAGTAAAAGAGCAGGTTAAAGCGGTTTGTGCTGTTTGTGAAAATCTTGGGTTGGCTCATAAAAAAGCAGGGCAGATACTTCGTAATTTTTTATGCGTTGTTGCTGCTAACCGTCGGCTTTCCGCTTTATCTGGTATTTTACAAGCTTTTCAGCGCCGTGTTGCCCTTTCTCGTGGAGAGGTGTCGGCGCAAGTTATTTCTGCGCATCCACTGGATGCTGACCAAAAAAAGGAATTATGCGTGGCTTTAGAAAGTGTTGTTGGGGGAAAAGTTACGCTTCGCTTATCTGTTGATCCAGCGATTCTCGGTGGACTTATCGTTCGTTTAGGATTGTATCAAATTGATACGTCCCTTGCGACACAATTATCTTCCCTTAAGCTTGCATTGAAAAAAGAGGTTAGCTGATGGACATTAGACCGTCTGAAATTTCAAAAATCCTAAAAGAGCAAATCAAGAACTTTGATCAAGAGGCTGAATTTTCAGAAATTGGTTGGGTTTTATCTGTGGGTGATGGTATCGCCCGCGTTTATGGTTTGGATAATGTTCAAGCGGGTGAAATGGTCTCTTTCTCTAACGGTGTTCAGGGTATGGCACTGAATTTGGAAATGGATAATGTCGGGGTTGTGATTTTTGGATCAGACCGTGATATCCGCGAAGGGGATACCGTTAAACGGCTTGGATCCATTGTTGATGTTCCCGTTGGTCCTGAATTGCTTGGGCGTGTTGTTGACGCATTAGGAAATCCTATTGATGGCAAGGGGCCATTAAATGCAAAAAATCGTCGCCGTGTTGATGTGAAGGCGCCTGGTATTATTCCACGTCAATCTGTGCATGAGCCGATGTCAACAGGTTTAAAAGCTATTGATGCTCTTATTCCTATTGGGCGTGGTCAGCGTGAGTTGGTGATTGGTGACCGTCAAACGGGAAAAACAGCCATTTTGCTTGATACATTTTTGAACCAAAAGCCTTTTCATGAAAATGAAGCTGGAAGCGATCAAGATAAAGTCTATTGTATTTATGTTGCCATTGGTCAAAAACGTTCAACAGTGGCACAATTTGTTAAAGTTTTAGAAGAGCGTGGCGCTTTAGATTATTCAATTATTGTTGCGGCGACAGCTTCTGACCCTGCTCCGATGCAGTTTATTGCTCCTCTTGCTGGGTGTGCTATGGGAGAATATTTCCGTGATAATGGTCAGCATGCTTTGATTGGTTATGATGACCTTTCAAAACAGGCGGTGGCTTATCGTCAAATGTCTCTTTTGCTGCGTCGTCCGCCTGGTCGTGAAGCTTATCCAGGGGATGTGTTCTACCTGCATTCTCGTCTTTTAGAGCGGGCTGCAAAGTTAAATGCTGATAATGGCTCTGGGTCTTTGACTGCGCTACCAGTAATTGAAACACAAGCCAATGACGTTTCTGCTTATATTCCTACGAATGTGATTTCGATTACGGATGGTCAGATCTTCTTAGAAACCAATTTATTTTATCAGGGGATTCGCCCTGCTGTGAATGTTGGTTTATCTGTATCACGTGTTGGTTCTGCTGCGCAGATTAAAGCGATGAAACAAGTTGCAGGGTCGATTAAGGGTGAGTTAGCACAATATCGAGAAATGGCTGCTTTTGCTCAATTTGGTTCAGATTTGGATGCCTCAACCCAGCGTCTTTTAAATCGTGGTGCGCGTTTGACAGAATTGTTAAAGCAACCGCAATTTTCGCCTTTGAAAACAGAAGAACAGGTTGTTACTATTTTTGCTGGCGTGAATGGGTATCTTGATGCCTTGGCAGTTTCTGATGTTGGTCGATTTGAGCGTGGCCTTTTGGCTCTTTTACGCAGTGACCATCAAGAGCTGTTGAATGCGATTGCTAGTCAGAAGCAAATTACAGATGAGCTTAAGGGTAAGTTGGTGGCGATCCTTGATCGTTATGCAAAGAATTTTTCTTAATTGGTGGAATGCTTGAATGGCGTCGCTGAAGGATCTAAGAGACCGTATCGCCTCGGTTAAGGCAACACAAAAAATTACCAAAGCCATGCAAATGGTTGCGGCAGCAAAGTTGCACCGTGCGCAAGAGGCGGTTGAGGCAGGGCGTTCTTATACGCAGCGTATGGATGCTCTTGTCACCAATATCTCTAAAGATGTAGACCTTGTTGATGCCCCACTATTAATGCGTGGTACAGGGAATGACCATGTGCATCTTTTGGTGGTTTGTACGGCTGAACGTGGTTTGTGTGGAGCTTTTAATACGCAAATTGCACGTCTCGCGCGTGAGCATATTCAAAAGCTTCATGCTGCAGGTAAAACGGTTAAAATTTTAACTGTAGGTAAAAAGGGAGCAGATATTTTACTGCGTGATTTTAAATCCTTGATGATTGACCATGTTGATTTGCGGTCTGTAAAGAAAATTGGTTTTGCTGAGGCAGCAAAAATTAGCAAGCAGCTTATTGATTTATTTAATGAAGGTGCTTTTGATGTCTGTACGCTTTTTTATTCTCGATTTGTTTCCGTAATCACTCAGCGTCCAATGGCTTTAAGTTTAATTCCAGCAGGGCAAAACCCTGTTGATGAAGGTCAAGATTTTGTTGATCAAGCAAAAAGTCGTGAGGTTTCGCAATCGGCTGTTTATGAATATGAGCCTGATGTAGCCTCTCTTTTAAATGATCTTATTCCACGTCATATTTCTGTACAGATTTTTCAGGCACTACTTGAAAATGTTGCTGGTGAAATGGGGGCAAAAATGAGTGCTATGGATAATGCATCGCGCAATGCGGGTGAAATGATTAACAAGTTGACAGTGACCTATAATCGTCAGCGTCAGGCGCAGATTACCACAGAATTGATTGAAATTATTGCAGGTGCTGAAGCGCTTTAAATATTGAAGAAGGTAAGGATTGATGGCAAAAGCAGCGACGTCAAAAAAAGAGGCATCGAAAGTTGAAGCGAAGAAACCAGCTGCTCGTTTGGGCGCAAAGAAAACGGTCTCGAAGTCTGAAGAAAGCGTAAAGACTTCTCAAAGCGTGAAGAATTCTCCTAGCCGCACAGGTTCTTCTTCTCCTCAAAAAGGGGGTAAAAAAGGAGCGGTTGGTGAAATTAAGCAGGTAATTGGTGCTATTGTTGATGTGCAATTTGAAGGAGCATTGCCTAATATTCTCAACGCGTTAGAAACAGATCGTTTGGGCAGTCGGTTGATTTTAGAAGTTGCACAGCATTTAGGTGAAAACACAGTGCGCACGATTGCTATGGATACAACGGATGGTCTTGTGCGTGGCCAAAAGGTATTTGATACAGGAACGCAGATCTGTGTGCCAGTTGGGGAAGCAACGCTTGGCCGTATTATGAATGTGATTGGTGAGCCTGTTGATGAGGTGGGCCCCATAGTGACGACGAAAACACGCTCCATTCACCAGAAAGCTCCTGAATATATCGAGCAATCAACCGAATCAGAAATTCTTGTTACCGGTATTAAAGTTGTTGATCTATTAGCGCCTTACTCGAAAGGGGGGAAAGTTGGTCTCTTTGGTGGGGCTGGTGTTGGTAAGACTGTTTTGATTATGGAATTGATCAACAATATTGCAAAAGCTCATGGTGGCTATTCAGTCTTTGCTGGTGTGGGAGAAAGAACACGAGAAGGCAATGATCTTTATTATGAAATGATCGAAAGCCGTGTGAATGTAAACCCGAAAGAAAATGATGGCTCAACCAAGGGGTCTAAATGTGCACTTGTTTATGGACAAATGAACGAGCCACCAGGGGCGCGTGCGCGTGTTGCTCTTTCTGGTTTGACCATTGCAGAAAATTTCCGTGATGAAGGCCAAGATGTGCTTTTCTTTGTGGATAATATCTTCCGCTTTACACAAGCAGGTTCAGAAGTTTCCGCTCTTTTAGGGCGTATTCCTTCAGCTGTGGGGTATCAGCCAACTTTGGCAACAGATATGGGGGCTTTGCAAGAGCGTATTACCAGTACCAAAACAGGGTCTATTACATCTGTTCAAGCGATTTATGTGCCCGCTGATGACTTGACCGATCCTGCACCGGCAACATCATTTGCACACTTAGATGCGACAACAGTTCTTTCTCGTTCCATTGCGGAAAAGGGGATTTACCCTGCTGTTGACCCGCTTGATTCTTTTTCGCGCATGTTGGACCCATTAGTGGTTGGTGAAGAACATTATGCAGTTGCATGTCAGGTTCAAACGATTTTGCAGCGTTATAAAGCTTTGCAGGATATTATTGCTATTCTTGGTATGGATGAATTGTCAGAAGAAGATAAGTTGCTGGTTGGACGGGCGCGTAGAATTGAACGTTTCCTTTCACAGCCGTTTCATGTGGCTGAAGCCTTTACAGGTTCACCTGGAAAGCTTGTATCTTTAGAAGACACGATTAAAGGCTTTAAAGGTTTGTGTGCAGGTGACTATGATGATTTACCAGAAGCAGCCTTTTATATGGTTGGCTCCATCGATGAAGCTATTGAAAAAGGAAAACGTTTAATGGCAGAAGCGTCTTCGTAAGAAGGGCTTTGTAGTAAATGTTTGTGTAAAGAGAACAAGAGGTTCCTGTGGAAGATAAAAGAGCAGAGCATTTTTTATTCGAACTTGTTTCGCCTGAAAAAATTGTTTTTTCAGAAGAAATTGTGTCGGTTGTTCTGCCTTCGGCTTCGGGATATCTAACAGTTATGGCAAATCACGCACCTTTAGTGGTAAGTCTTATCCCGGGAAGTGTTCGTGTTGTATCTTCTTCTCGGGAATGGTTATTTGCTGTTGGCGGAGGGGTGGTTGAAATTACGCCTTCACGCTGTTCTCTTTTGGCTGAAGCGGTTCTTTCTGTTGATCATCTTTCTTTTGAAGAGCTTGAGCAACATATTATGAATGTTCGGGCAACATTAGAAAATACTTTGGGTGATAGAATTGGCCACACAGCGGAAGATTTTTTACATCAATTAACAAGAGTTTGTGGTGTATCAGCAAGTGCATAACAGATATTTATAGGAAAAACGGATATGCACGGCAAGGGGAGCGCGGTTGTGTCTGAGGGGACTAAGTCTTCTTCGCGTCCTGGTGCTGTTTTTGCTGAGCCTTTGCCTAAAGGCCTTGTGTATATTTTTGCCTCTTTTATTCTGCAATGGGCCTGTGGCCTTGGGGCGAATATGATTCAGTCCAACATTGGTCAGCTTGCTGGCGATTTTCACGCAACATTGCCTGAGATGACATGGTTGGTCGCTGTTTATATGGCACCTAATGTCAGTGTGACGATTATGTTAGTGAAGATCCGTTATCAGTTTGGGTTGCGGGCTTTTGCTGAATTATCGATCTTGGGATTTGTTCTGGTTTGTGCTTTGCAATTATTGGTCACAGATTTGCGTTCAGCGCTTATCATTCGCTTTTTTTCTGGGATTGCCGCTGCCCCTATGGCCTCATTGGCGTTTATCTATATGATGGAGGTCTTTGTTCCAGAGAAAAAATTCACGATTGGTTTGAGTTTAAATTATATGAATGCGGCTTTAGCCGTTCCCTTGTCACGTTTGATTTCACCCCATTTGGTAGAAAATGGTGGATTTTCTGGCCTTTCTGCTATGGAAATGGGGCTTGTTTTAATCAGCTTAGGGTGTATCTATTTTCTTCCGCTTAAGCCTGTTGCGTGCAGCAAAGAGATTAGAAAGCTCGATTGGGTGAGTTATATTTTTATTGCACTTGGGCTTGGTTTAAATGCGATTATTATGTCGGTTGGCAAACTTTATTGGTGGTATGAAACATCCTGGATCGGTTGGGGGTTGGCGCTTGCTGTTTTGTTTTTAAGTATTGCAGCTATACTTGAGCTTAATCGAAATAATCCATTGATCGATTTACGCTGGCTTGTCAGTAAGGAGATGCTGCAGGTTGTTTTGGTGTTATTAGTCTTTCGAATTTTTTTATTAGAGCAATCAACTTTAGCCGCAGATTTTTTTAATTTGTTTGGTTTGTTAAATCGTGACATGGCGTCTATGTATGTTGCTATTACGATAGGGACCCTTTTAGGGGGAGCGGTCTGTGTCTTTTTTTTACGTGCGGGGCGCGAAGATTATTTTTATCTTGTATCTGTAAGCTGTTTGGCACTTGGGTCTTATTTAGACAGTTCTGTGAATGAATTAACCCGTCCAGTTGATATGATGGTGAGTCAAGGGCTGATAGGTTTTGGCTATGCTCTCTTTTTGCCGCCTGCTCTTTTTAATGGGTTTGTGACAGCAAATGCACGAGGTCCTCGTTATGTTCTGAGTTTTATTGCTGTTTTCTTGCTAACACAGGTAACGGGTGGGCTGATGAGTGCAGCTTTTTTCGGTAGTTTGCAATTTCTTTTTGCTCATAAGCATTTTGAATTCTTAACGCAGAATATTATGATAACGGATCCACTTATTGCCAATGAGATCGATAACAATATCCGCAGCATGGGTGATATACAAAGTGTATCTAGTTTGATTGAGCATCTTAAATTGACAGCCAATATTTTGGCTTATGATGATGTTTTTCGGCTTTATTTTTATATTGCAACTGTTGTATTGTTTATTTTCATTGTCAAAATATTTTATAGATCACGCTTTTTTGCACTTTGGGGGAAAATCCGAAAAGCAAGACAATATCCGTGAAGAAAAGTGAACAAAAATGATCCGGGCATTACGGTCAAAGTCGACAATTGTCGCATTCATATCAGGTATTGTTGGGATTTTATTGATTTTATGGGCTTGGCAACTTCCGCCATTTGTAAGTGCAATTCAGGTCACGAATAATGCTGCAATTAAAGGGAATGTGACGCCGATTAGTTCGCAGATCTCTGGAGTGATTGCACGTGTTCATGTGCAAGATTATCAAAGGGTTGAAAGGGGACAAGTTTTATTTGAATTGGATGATGCTGTTTTTCAGCAACAGTTAGTTCGAGCAAAGGCAAACCTTGATTCAAAAAATACAAAACTTGCATATATTCTATTAAAAGTTGAAGCTCTACAAGGGGAAATTAAGATAGCAGAAGCTGAACTTGCTCATCTTCAGGAAATATCGGCTTCTAAGTCTCAAATACCAGGCACTAACAAACCGTTTCATGCAGTTCCTTCTCTTTCACAATCGTTGGCGACACTTGAAATGAAATATCAATTGCAAAAACAACTCGATTTTGAACAGCAAAGTTTGCAATTTGATATTATGGGAGCGCGCGCTGGGGTTGAATTGGCAGAGCTTAATCTTTCTCATGCGAAAATTATCTCTCCTGATACAGGGTATATTGGGTTGGTTGGTGTAAAGGTGGGGCAATATGTTATGCCGGGGACGCAGTTGGTCTTTGTCATTTCTGATGATATTTGGATTCTTGCTCACTATAAGGAAACACAATTGTCTCGTATGCGTGTTGGGCAACCTGTTGTTTTTTCTGTTGATGCGTTGAATGATCAAAAATTAACGGGTCATGTAGTAAGTTTTGCTCCTGCGACGGGTTCTGAATTTTCATTCTTAAAGACAGATAAGGCGATTGGCAATTTCATCAAAGTTGCCCAGCGTATTTCTGTTCGTATTGCTTTGGATCCGGAGCAATCGAGGATTGATCGGCTTATCCCTGGGATGTCTGTGGTGACTTATGTTGATACTGCCGCGCAAGCCACGTCTTTAGAAGAATGATCCTCTGTCCCTGTTGATTCCATATCAAGATTAAGGAGTTGATCCATGAAGGGTTAACCTATTTTGTTATCCATATCAAAAGTTGATCTATCAAGACCACCAAGATATGTGATGATCGATCATGGAAGCTATGCTTGAGCTTTATCCCCCTTATGGCTCTTCTTATAGTCTCTCCTCCTTTCTATTCCAAGGGAAGGAGGGTTCTTTATTTCTGTGTTTTAACAGTCAGATATGTTATAAAAAATCGTTGTTGTTGTGAGAATACCAATGGTTGATTGCTGTGTGCTTATTGTTTAAGTGTGCGATGCATTCTTAATTTTGGTTTCCTTGCATCAAGGGTATAAAATAGATGTGTAGCTTCACGTGTTCCTAATTTAGGCTGTTGCATGAAGGTCATAAATAGTGAGTGGGTCACTCCAATTCATTTTTGAAATAGATATGATAGCTATTGCCGTGAGAGATAGTTATAAAAATGGTTATAAAAATGACGTGAAGGAGTAAAGGAGTGATGAGGATTAGGGTTTGGGAGCGATGAGGAGCTGATGAGCACGGCCTATTATTTATCGAAGCTTTCAGAACGTCGCCGGTCTGTTGCGGTGATGGTTGGGGATGTAGGGGTTGGCGGTGATCATCCGATCGTTGTTCAATCTATGACCAATACGGACACAGCTGATATTGATGCTACAGTGATGCAAGTCAGTGCACTTTGGCGTGCAGGGTCACAATTGGTGCGGATAACTGTTGACCGTGATGAAGCAGCTGCCGCTGTTCCTAAAATACGGGAAAGGTTGGAACGATTGGGCATTTTTGTTCCTTTGGTGGGAGATTTTCATTATATTGGGCATAAGCTTTTGGTTCAGCATCCTGCATGTGCGCAAGCGCTGGCAAAATATCGGATTAATCCTGGCAATGTCGGTTTTGGTGCCAAAAAGGATCTGCAATTTAGTCAGATTATTGAGATCGCTTGCCAGTATAATAAACCCATACGCATTGGGGTGAATTGGGGATCCCTAGATGAAGCGTTGTTGACGCAGCTTATGGATGAAAATGCACAACAAGAAAAGCCCTTATCAATGGCAGAAGTTATGCGGGAAGCCGTGATTCAGTCTGCGCTTCATTCAGCCTTTGCTGCTGAAAAGATGGGTTTGGGACGAGATAAGATTATTCTGTCAGCAAAAGTAAGTGATGTGCAAGATCTTATTGCTGTATACACTCTTTTAGCGAAGCGTTCTGACCATGCCCTTCATGTTGGGTTAACGGAAGCGGGTATGGGAACCAAGGGAGTGGTTGCTTCTTCTGCGGCTTTGGGCATTCTATTACAACAGGGGATTGGAGATACGATTCGTATCTCATTAACCCCTGAACCAGGGGGAGACCGTACCCGAGAAGTCAAAGTATGCCAAGAGCTGTTGCAAGTGATGGGGTTTCGGCAATTTGTTCCTGTGGTTGCGGCATGTCCTGGATGTGGGCGGACGACGTCGACGGTTTTTCAAACATTGGCGCAAAAAATCGAAGCTAATTTATGTAAAAATATGCCAATTTGGCGTGAAAAATACCCTGGGATTGAACGCTTAAAAGTGGCTGTTATGGGCTGCATCGTCAATGGACCTGGGGAATCAAAACATGCTGATATTGGTATTTCCTTACCCGGAACAGGAGAGTTGCCAGCAGCCCCTGTATTTATTGAAGGCAAAAAGGTAAAGGTGTTGCGCGGTCATCATATTGCAGAAGAATTTGAAGAGATTTTGAGTGATTATATCCGTACTCGCTTTGGACAGCATGAACAAAAAAGGGCTTAAGAAGAGCTCAATCAGAAGATTGCTTTGGCGTGTTAGCTCTTGTCACCATTTTGGTATGTTAGTTTTGGTCGCACATTCTCTTAGTGTGCGAGAGATTGCTTTGATGGGGTAAGCTTGATAGCCATTTAGGTGTGTTGGTTCTTGTCCCTCCATTATTCTATTCCCCACCTATTTATATGGCATGGCATATGACAGATACAGTCTTTAACTGTCTTGCGTGTTGCAATAAAATAGGCGGCTTGTTGCAGGGCAAGAGCCTTGTCACCAAAAGGGTTGAGAAGCTTTATGGTTTCTAAAGTCTTTCAATGTTTGCGTGTTGCAATAAAATGGGCGGCTTGTTGCAGGGCAAGAGCCTTGTCACCAAAAAGGTTAAGAAGCCTTATGGTTTCTAAAGTCTTTAATGTCTGCGTATTGCAATAAAATGGGCGGCTTGTTGCAGGGCAAGAGCTTTATCACCAAAAGGGTTGAGAAGCTTTACAGCGTCATGGATCAGTGTGTCTCGTTTTTTTTGTGTTTCTGCAATGCCATCAATATTAACCAGTGTCGCTTTGTTGGCAGCTTTATCTTTTCCAGCAGTTTTGCCCAGAATTTCAGTGCTGCTGGTGACATCGAGAAGATCATCCGTTAATTGAAATGCGAGGCCAATTTGTGTACCAAAATCGGCGAATTGCTGGGTTATGGATGCGGAAGCATTGCCCATTATGGCACCGGCTTGGCAAGAAAAACTTATCAACGCGGCTGTTTTCATACGTTGCAAAGTGAGGATTTTTGTGCGGTCTTGCGGTTTTTTTTCTGCTTCAAGGTCAAGGATCTGACCGCCAATCATGCCGCCAAGTCCTGCAGCTTGTGCCAGAGCTGTAATGAGGTTCAGTCTGGTTTGAGGGAGCAGGGCACAGGCTTTATGTGCAATAATTTCGAACGCAAAAGTAAGCAGGGCATTGCCTGCAAGAATTGCTGTGGCTTCGTCAAAAGCTTTATGAACAGTAGGTTTACCACGTCGTAAAATATCGTTATCCATAGCAGGAAGGTCATCATGAATGAGCGAATAACAATGGATGCACTCTAATGCTACGCCGACATCAAGCGCATGTTCGGG
Organism: Bartonella bacilliformis KC583; assembly: GCF_000015445.1. Taxonomy (NCBI): domain Bacteria; kingdom Pseudomonadati; phylum Pseudomonadota; class Alphaproteobacteria; order Hyphomicrobiales; family Bartonellaceae; genus Bartonella; species Bartonella bacilliformis. The sequence goes on from NC_008783.1 coordinate 135,851, forward strand.
GGGAACATCAAAAAGTGCAGCACTTTGGATAACAAAAAAAGGACGCAAGCATTTGCCACCATTCAAAACACCATAACGCATGGCTTGCAGTAAGAGCTCGGGGCGAGCAATTTCACCCTCTTGCACGTGATTGTTTAAAAGCATGTTCAGCCTTTGTTTAACAGCGTCAGCATGTTTTGCAAGAAGGGTCGTGAATTCATGCATGATGGCTTCCTTTATTCTTTGCAAAGTGAGATCACTCTTTATTATGATAGGAAGAAAAAGAATGGAACGGTTATTTTTATGGTCTTGAGCTTTTTGAAAAAAAGACAGGATGATTCGCAAAAGCGGTGGTGTTGTAAAATTCGCACTTTCGTTGTTTATTCTTTTTTGTGTTTGCTGTTTTTACCGATTATCTTATTATTAATCTATCGTTTGACTTTCGTTCATCCTGTTTCTACTTTGATGATGCGTGATGTTTTAACACGGGATTCTTATCAGCGTGAGTGGGTTGCCCTTTCTGATGTCTCTTTTGCAGGGCCTGCGGGGATCATTGTGTCTGAGGATGGGAATTTTTGCCGTCACTATGGGGTGGATTGGAATGCGTTGCTAACCATTTTAAGGGATGAAACAAAGCCCTGGCGAGGTGGGTCAACTATCACCATGCAAGTTGTTAAAAATCTTTTTCTTTGGTCTCATCGATCCTATGTACGCAAGGGGCTTGAGATTTTTTATTCTCTTATGGCTGATTTTCTTTTATCCAAAAAACGCATTATGGAAATTTACATCAATATTGCAGAATGGGGGCCTGGAATTTATGGGATAGAAGCTGCAGCTTTTTATTATTATAAAAAGTCTGCACGTGCGTTAACTATTCAACAGGCTGCAGCTTTGGTGGCTAGTTTGCCAAATCCTTATGTACGCAACCCCCATCAACCTACAGATCATTTTTTGACTTTATCTCGGATGATTGAGCAGCGTATTATTTTTTCAGGGGCTTATACACATTGTCTTCGTTAAGAATAAGGCTTTAATAATAAGAACTTAAGATTTTAGGGATTTATGAATTATGCCCGCCAGATAAAAAATTAAACGCTGGCGAAAATGAGATGCCAAATAAAAAATTGAATGAAAGTCTGGTCAAAAGGCTTTAATCAGTGTATAGAAGAATGAAATTGATTATATGATGTACAGAAGCTGCTATCATTGGGCGCTGTCTGTTTTTTTTATTTGGAGTGTCCATTTATGGCTGTACCTAAGCGAAAAACTTCTCCATCAAAACGGGGTATGCGTCGTTCGGCTGATGCCCTCAAAGCCCCGACTTATGTTGAGGATAAGGATTCTGGTGAATTGCGGCGCCCTCATCATATTGATTTAAAAACGGGTATGTACCGTGGACGTTCGGTTTTAACCCCTAAAAATTCAGGATAATCTTACCTTGGGATGTGCTTTGATAAGACAGCATCCATAAAGTTTTGTTTAGAAATATTCATTGATAGGGAAAATGAGAATTCCGGTATTAAGGCATTCTCCACCTTATTGATTTGAAAACGGATTATCTCTTAGACAATTTGGTTTTTTAAATCCCTAAAATTCAGTGTAAACTTTCCTTGGATGCGTTTCGGTGTCTTTTAATATAAAGAAAAGCATTCACGTATAAAGAAAAGCATTCAAGGGGGGTTAGAGATACCGATCAGATTGTATGTTAAAACGCAGACCTTTGTCTTGCCGTAAAGTTCTTTCTATAAAAAAGTTTGCTGTTTACAGGGGAAGTTTTTGCGTATTTCTGCCTTATAGGGGAGAGATGTGCAAGTTTACGACTCAAAAGATCTTTTTTTCGCTGCTGACTTCAAAGTTAAAATATTTATAAAGAATGTAAAAACCAAACGCTCATAAAAATCAGTTATTAATCTGTTTGATTTTGTTGATTTCACAGTTTGCTATGCTGCACAGACAGCTTTGCTGTCTTCATCTGCTTCATCTATTTTAGCTTCAAAGCTGCTTTTTTGTCCTTCATTCAGATGTTTTTCTATCAAATTAACGGCCTCTGTTTCAGAGAGGTTATTGATGACAGAAATTTCGCGAGACATCCGGTCAAGAGCTGCAGCATAAAGTTGACGCTCAGAATAAGATTGTTCAGGTTGCAGGTCTGAGCGAAAAAGATCACGGACCACTTCAGCAATAAACATGAAGTTTCCTGAATTAATCTTTGTGTCATATTCTTGCGCGCGACGTGACCACATAATACGTTTTATCCGCGCTTTTCCTTGTAGGATTTTAAGGGCTTTTTCAACAGAAGCTGGCTCAGATAATTTACGCATTCCAGTTGAAAGAGCTTTTGCGATAGGAACCTTTACATCCATTTTATCTTTTGCAAAATGGATAACAAAAAGCTCCAATTTATGCCCTGCAACTTCTTGTTCTTCAATCACCATAATTTGTCCTACACCATGGGTAGGGTAAACGATATATTCAGAAGTGGAGAACCCATGAGAGGTCTTTTTTTGCTGGGATGCCATATTTTCATTTACTCCCTTTGTTACCAACTGAACCGTTGAAAAACAAGTTAAAATGCTCAGAAGCTGAGTGTCCTGAACTTGTATTCGTTACTTATCTAATAGAGAATAAAAGTTAAGTGCTTTTAATAACAAGAGAAAATCCCAATTTTATAAAAAGTAAAGAATGAATATTTAGGAAATTTAAAGTATTGTTAACACCTTTAATGAAAAAAATCAATCATTTCGGTTAATATTTTTCATTTTTTATAGAAAAGCTCTCGAATTTTTCAGAAATGTTTCCAATACTTCATCAATATTATTGATCACCGCCTGGATTTTCTGAAAAATACTTTTCTAATTTATTAGGAATACCATCCATTTCTTTTGCTTCTGGCAGAGGAGGTTTTTGGGTGCTTAAGTTAGGCCATTTGGTTGCGTAGTTAAGATTGAGCTCTAGCCATTGTTCTAGGCCTGGTTCTGTATCAGGTTTAATCGCTTCAGCAGGGCATTCTGGTTCGCATACACCACAATCGATACATTCATCTGGATGAATGACCAGCATATTTTCTCCCTCATAGAAACAATCAACAGGGCAGACTTCAACACAATCAGTGTATTTGCATGCAATACAATTATCAGTGACAACATAAGTCAAGATTAAACTCCATTTCCCATTTTAATCATCTTTAAAAAAGGGAGCGTTGTTTGCTTTCTTATTGCTTGTGAGCTGGTTACGGAGCACCGCTAATTTTGCAAAAGGTGAATCAGGATCGGGGTGATTGCGCCCATGTGAGAGTTTTTTCTTCGAGAAATCGCCTTGAAAATTGTTATTCTCATAGCTGCGTTTTTTATGCGATGCATCTTTATGGATAGAAAACGCGTCTTTTTGAGGATGCGATGCGTCCTTATGAAAAATTTTATCTGTGGTATTGCTTTTTATTTTAAACGCTTTTTTGTATTGATCCTGTCGTTTTTGTCCAAATTTATTATGGTTATTTTGTGCATGATGTGTACGTTGGTGATTATAACGCCACAATAAAATGACTTTATTACTCTCTGCCGTGTGTTTATAATGAGCGAAGTTGCCAACGGGCTCTGCTTCTGGCAAAGCTTCTACAGCACAAGACGGTTTGTCAGCATTTTTTTCATTGTTCTGTGGTGTGTCTGATATTTCTATTATCTGCCATTGATCACCAACAAATTCTGCTTCAGGACAGCTCTGTGTGGTCAGGGGAGCATTGTCAGAAGAAGAGAGAACTTTCTCAAGCATATCAGGACTACAAGGGTATGACTGATAGCTAAGACCTTGGAGAATTTCTTCCATATCAGTTCCATTAGCCCCAAGAATGGACATCATTGTTGGGGTGACAAAAAAACTTTTGCCATCGTAAGCCCCTTCAGGTCTGGGACCAGTGCCAGGTTTCCACTTAAGCGCAAGGCGGATAAGGCTAGCAAGACGTTCTAAAATATCAATACGTACAGCGCGCTGTTTTAAAATTTTATATCCAGCCAGGGCGTATAATCTTGGATTATAAGTCGGATCAACGACTAATGAGGTGCGCCCAGCAGCCAAGGCGGCAAGAATTTCACTAAAACCTATGGGGTCACGGATATCATTTTTGAGAGTCCAGAGTAAAGCCATGGCTTGAACTGGAGCGGGTTTGAGGATGGCTGTAACATAAATGTGAAAAGCACCAAAGCGTACACCAAATTGTCGCAGCACAGCACGTGATTGTTGATCAAGATTTTTAACACGTTCAGCAACTTTCCATCGTGGTAAAATGCCCAAAGAATTGGCAAGTTGTGTGGCAATATCACGTGTTGAATCCGTTAAGGTTTCAGCATTACGTAAATCAAAAAGAGGTTTTAAGGTGCTTTCAAAGTGAAAGATCACAAAACGCTCTAATCGTGCAAAGACTTTATCACGATTTTCTCCGTTTAATTGCGTGTCAGCTAAAAGAATGACTTTGGGCTTTAAAATATCTTCTGTTGGAGCAAGTTTTCCAACGGTTTGACCAATCCAGCGCACAATGCCATCAGAACTGATAGTAAAATCTCCATTCGCTGAAGCACAAAAGCGTGTGGCACGTTGAGAAAAAGCAAGCACTAAATCTTCATCACTGACAGGATTATGCTCTTGTTCTGATTGAGATTGTTGTGTCGCACTTGGGTGGGTGTAAAAACGAAATCCTTCAAATCTGCCATTTTCATGTTTTTCAGTCAAAACATTATTCTTTTGAGTTATTTCGTTATTCATGAGTGTTTTCTTTCTAAGAGCCTTTAGACAAAATGTTGCTTTCAACAATGAAGAGCCTATTAAATTTCTTATTACCCCTTTAGCATATTTATAACATTTTCTTCAATCACTCTTACGGTGTTTTGACGTTTCTTTAAAGTATTTTGACTTTAGGAATTATCTCTTTGTGTTTTATGGCATTTGATTATTCATAAAACACTCATAGGTTGTTTAAAATTGAGGAATAAAATAAATAATGAACCTTAAAATACACTATTAAAGATATTTTTTATCAAGTAATAGTCTGTTTTTATTCCTCATTTTTCTGCTTGTTTATGGTTTGGATTTTTATAAATCGTGACCTATTGTAAAAATAAAAACAATTTAAGATTGTAAAAAACACTTTAAAGTAGTACATGATCATCTAAACAACCTTTGCGTCCTTTTATGGAAAGAGGGGATGCATTGTTGTCGGATCATGTTTGATAATTTCAATATTGAGGATTGTCATGAATAATCTTTCGAATGCTGGTTATAGAAATAACAAAAATTATAATGATACTGATGGAAGTTTAGGAAGAGATATGGTGCGTTCTGCCATGCAGGCACCTTATCTAGAGCGCAAAAAAGAGTATGATTTAGCACTGCGCTGGAAAGATAAACGCGATGATGAGGCCATGCACCAAATTGCCGCCGCGCATATGCGTTTGGTGATTTCAATCGCAAGTCGTTTTAAACGGTTTAAAATGCCTTTAGGGGATTTAGTGCAAGAAGGTTATGTCGGGCTGTTAGAGGCTGCTGCACGTTTCGAACCAGATCGGGAAGTTCGTTTTTCAACTTATGCGACATGGTGGATACGGGCTTCTATTCAAGATTATATTTTACGCAATTGGTCAATTGTTCGTGGGGGAACCAGCTCTTCACAAAAAGCTCTGTTTTTTAATCTTCGGCGTTTGCGAGCTCAATTGGTTCAAGAGGATAGCACTTTGACGAAACAAGATATCTTTCGTTCAATTGCTGAAAAGTTAAGTGTACCAGTCAGTGATGTTGAGAGAATGGATTTCCGCTTTTCCGGGGCTGACAATTCTTTGAGTGTTTCTATTTCAGAAAATGAGGAAAGTCCCGTTACTAAAATTGATAACTTAGTTGATGAGCATCCCCTTCCTGATATTTTAATTGAAAAAGCTATTGATGGGCAGCGACGGACGCAGTGGCTTTATGATGCCCTACAAATTCTCAATGAACGCGAAATGGAAATTATTCGTTTTCGCCGCTTAAATGATGAAAGCGCGACTTTGGAGTCTTTAGGGGAGAGACTTGGAATTTCGAAGGAGCGGGTACGCCAAATTGAAGTGCGTGCTTTGCAAAAGCTGCGCCGTGCTTTGCTGACAGTCAATTCAGAAGAGGCTTATGATCTTTAAATATAGGTTCCTCTCTTTGTGTGCCAAAACAGAGGAGGTGGTTTTGGAAAACAAAGAGAGGAAGGGAGAGAGAAAAAACAGAGGAAAGGGAGAGAGGATTTCATTCAGCGATAATTTTTACAAAGCTTCCCACATGTAAGATTTCCTCTGAAGAGAGCCCATTAATAATACGGAAAAGTTCTTCTTGATGAGGTGTTTCTTGCATCTGATAAGAAAGGCTTGCGATACTGTCTCCCTGTTTAACACGAGTCACACGGATTTTGAGAGGTTTAAGCTTTTGTAAATCTTCCCATGAAAGAGAACGGAAACTATGCGTGATGTTGTGCGCAATAGAATGAAAATTTGATGATTGATGAGGAGCTGCTGTGATTAAACGGAAAACTTGATTGTTCATCGGGATAACCACGACATCAAATTGCCAATTTTCATTCGATGCATAAGCATGGGCTGCCTTTAAGCCGTGAATGGTTATGGGGTGAACAGAAGATTCATCAAGGCCTGTCATCCACCCACTTTTGAGATAGTCGCTTGCTGATATATTTTCCGTTAAAGAAACGGCATCAAAACGAAAGGCAATCTTGTTTGGACCACTCGCTACGACAGTGTTGGTGTTGGTTTCTATGGTGAAAGTGTCGGGGACAGAAAAAGTAATGCGCAATTGTGGATGGATGAAATTTTGCCCTCGGACATACCCCTCATGCAGACTCCCACCAAAAATTATACCATCGATAGATTTTAGGAAGGCGCTGCGGTCTGTGCTTGCAATCTTTGCTGTCTTAAAAGTACGAGCTTTCTCGATGGCAAGATTGATTCGCTTCGGTGTTGTTGGGTGTGTTGCTAAAAAATCTAAAGAAGATTGTGTATTGCCTAACAGATTGCGAAAGGCGTTATAAGCTTCCATGGATTTAAGAAAGCGCGGTGACGCAAAGGGATCATATCCGGCTTGCGCAAGCATTTCTATCCCGATAGAATCGGCTTGGAGCTCTTGATTACGAGAAAATTGCGCGAGTTTTTGTTGATCATTCAGTGTGTTATGAGGTTTGGTGTTTGCAGAGGGTAAAATATGTCTGGGAAGGCGATCTGCTCGTCTAAGTTCTGCTTCTTTTTGGAAGCGCAAAATGCCGTGATTAGCTGTGATATGGGCAATTTCATGCGCCAAAACCGCTGCAACTTCTGAAGAGTCATTGGCTAACGTTAGCATGCCACGGGTCACGTAAATATAACCGCCTGGTAAGGCAAAAGCGTTAATATTCGTTGAGTCTAAAATCGTTATACGGTAGGTTTGGTCAGGATCATGGGAAACAGCGGCCAATTTGCTAATAATATTGGCTAACATGCGCTCAAGTTTTGGGTTGCGATAGGCACCACCATGGGCTTGTAAGATGCGTGGATGATGTGCAGCTGCTAATGTGGCATAAGTATCCTCCTCATTGGTGGTTTTGCGTGAGGAAGATTCTGAAAAATCAAAAAGATTATTGACATGAAAATTGCTATAACAAGCGGGCAGAAAGAGCATGAAGCTCATGATCATGGCGGTATAAATTTTTCTGCAAAAAGAGAGTCTATGCTGAAACAATTTCATGCTTATGGTCATTATGCACTTCATTTGATTGGCTTTCTCTAAAGAATTTTGTTTATCTCTGTGCGTTTTTATGTTCTTGCTCACAATCTTAAAGAATGCCCCAAAATGCTCCCAAGAATGATACCAAGGATCTTTTTGGTTTCTTCAGATCATAGTCTATAAAGATCAATCAAAGGGGTTTAATGAAAGGCATAATATGTCATGAAAACATTTACAATATTGTTAGATGGAGATATTGCTCCCACAGATAGGTTACGCACGCAAATTCGTGACAGTCGGGTGATCGCTGCTGATGGTGGAATGCGCCACGCTGCTCCATTAAATGTGCAACCTGAGCTTTGGGTGGGGGATTTTGATTCTACAAATCAGGCTTTATTGCAGCAATATTGTGATGTCCCTCGGGAGGTTTTTTCTGTTGAAAAAGATGCAACTGATGGGGATTTGGCATGTAAGAAAGCTCTAAGCCAAGGAGCACAACGGATTATTTTATGTGGCGCTTTTGGTGGGGCAAGAAGTGACCACAGCCTTTCTCATATGACACAAGCGATTGCGATGGCGGAAAAAGGCCTTTCTGTCTTATTGACCAGTGGGGATGAGGAAGGGTGGCCAATTGTGCCGCAACCTTCTTCGTGTGATTTGCCCGATGGGTGTTTGTTTAGCCTGATTGGATTTTCTGATTTGCAGGGTTTAACCATGTCTGGTGTGCAATGGCCACTTTCTGAATATACCGTCTCTTTTGGGTCTTCTTTAACCTTGTCCAATCGTGTTTGTGGAACTTTTTCTTGTCAGTTACGCTCTGGTAAAGCCATATTATTAGCCTCGCTTCCTGTTTCGTAGCGTTATTCATTGTCTGCAATGGAAGTGTGTTTATAAATGGTGACAGGAAGAAAAAGTCTATTCATGTGACAAGATGAACTTATTGCAGGCTTCGGCAATTTTCCTGTTATTGATATTTGATAGAACCACTATTGGTTCTTAAACTATAGTTTGTAATATTGTTCCTATTTATAAGTAATATTGTTCTTAATTTATAAGGGAAGCATGCCTATAAAACAGAGAAGAGGGGAGAAATTCCACATTAATATCGAGGCTGATATCAAAGCGTGGACCTTATATATGGACATGGAATTTTTCTTGTTATTTATATAGGGGTGAAGCATAATATTGTTGTCTATCGCTGTCTCCACAGAACTGTTCTTGTCTATCAATTGAAACAGGGGGAGTTAGAAGAAACAGCACTGATGTCAAAGATATGATTATTTAGTTTTTACAAGGAAAGAATTTTGAGATGTTAAAACCAATTTTGACAATGACAGTCGTCTCGCTTGTTGGATTAAGTTCTGTTGCCTGTACAATTGCTGAACGAAGAACTGCGAAATATGGTACCGGGGGTGCTGCACTGGGAGCTATAGCAGGATCAGCGTTAACAGGCACAGCAGAGGGAACGGTTGTTGGTGCAGCACTTGGTACTCTTGTAGGGACAACTGCTGGGGTTGCTAGAAACGAACAAAAAAAGAAGAGAAATGCACAAAAAGCACCCCCTATGTGTACCTATCAGAACAGCCAAGGGAGGCAGTATCAAGCTCCTTGTCCGCAATCGCAATCTATCCAACTTTGTCAATATTCTGATGGTCGAGGTCGTCTTTATCAGGCACCCTGCCCGCAATAATCTTGTCTGACCCTATCTGCAATAACTTTGTTTGCAATAATAGTCTTTAAAGAGTGATGAGTTTGCTTGATGGTACCACTCCTGCGGCTTGACCGTATTGTTTTGACCTTTGGAACAACCCCCTTGCTCGACCAAGCTTGTTTATCAGTCGGGAAGGGGGAGCGTATTGCTCTTGTTGGGCGTAATGGATGTGGAAAATCAACACTCTTAAAAATTGCTGCTGGATTGCTGGAGCCGAGTGAAGGCGAGATTTTTCGCCATCCTCGGGCGAAGGTCCATTATGTCTCACAAAATCCTGATTGTTCAGGATTTGACGATGTAAATGCTTATGTGCACGCTGGGTTAAATGAAGCTCATGATGTGTCTTTTGTCCAGACATTGCTGCGCGATCTTGGTTTTTCTGGTAGCGAAAAGCTTGCCACCCTTTCTGGGGGAGAAAAGCGGCGCGTATCATTATTACGGGCGATTGCTGAACAACCAGACGTTCTATTATTGGATGAACCAACCAATCATCTCGATTTAGCAACCATTGAATGGCTTGAAGGCACTTTATGTTCTCTAAACTCAGCACTTGTGGTCATCTCGCATGATCGGCGGTTTTTAGAAACGGTGACACAATGTGTCGTCTGGCTTGATCGTGGCCGGACCAAAAAGCTTGAAAAGCGTTTTTCTGAATTTGAAACTTGGCGCGATAAAGCTTTAGAAGAAGAAGCGCTTGATCAGCATAAACTCAGCCGGCAAATTGCGCGAGAAGAACAATGGGTGCGCTATGGGGTGAGTGCACGGCGAAAGCGCAATGTGCGGCGTTTGGCCGAGTTAAAAGAACTGCGACAGCAGCAGAAAAATTATCAAGCGGTGCCAGGAAAGGCACTCTTTTCCGCTGCGGACAGTCATGATTCTGGCCAATTGGTGCTTGAAGCTAAGAAAATTACAAAATCCTATGGTGAGCGCGTGATTGTGAAGGATTTTTCCTTGCGCATTCAGCGTGGCAATAGGATCGGCTTTGTGGGACCAAATGGGGTTGGAAAAACGACCTTGCTTTCTCTTCTTATAGGTCATGAAAAGCCAGATAGTGGAATGATTAAGCATGGGCATAATCTGGCAATGGCTCTGCTCGACCAACAGCGCATTGTCAATGAAGAAGAAACGGTGGCACATTATTTAACCGGGGGGCGGGGTGATAGTTTGGTGATCAATGGGCAAGAGCGCCATGTTGTATCCTATATGAAAGATTTTTTATTTGCGCCGGAGCAAATGCGCACACCATTGAAAGAATTATCTGGTGGGGAGCGTGCGCGTTTAATGTTGGCACGGCTTTTATCGCAACCAGCAAATTTTTTAATTCTCGACGAGCCGACCAATGATCTAGATATGGAAACATTGGATTTGCTGCAAGAATTCATTGCTGATTTTCCAGGCACAGTTATGGTTGTCAGCCATGATCGCGATTTTTTAGACCGGACTGTAACACATACTATAGCTCCACAAGGGGATGGGCAGTGGATTTTGTATGCGGGTGGGTATAGCGATATGATCGCGCAAAAAAAACAGGCTGAGTTTGTGCGGCGTCAAGATCAGCAAAAGCCCGTTACTGCCCCGCGTGAGCGGACAAAGCAACCCTTGCCGCGTGAGGGAACATCTTTACGCAAATTGTCTTATAAGCAAGTTTATGCGCTTGAAACACTGCCGAAAAGCATTGATATTTTAGTTCATGAGATCCAAATACTTGAAAAAGAATTGTCTGATCCTACACTCTATTGTTCCGATAAGGCGCGTTTTGAGCATTTATCAGCTGCACTGGAAGAGAAGAAAAATCTTTGTGCACAACAAGAAGAGAAATGGTTGAATTTGGAACTCTTGCGTGAAGAGATCGAAAAGGAGCTTTGCTCTTCGGATTAAGTCATCCCGAGAGCATTTTTATACAGTTGAATAACCGCTTCTTCTTCCATGCGCTTATGGTCTTCTTGTTTGCGTAATCCAACAATTTTGCGCACGGCCTTACTATCAAAACCAGAACCTTTAAGTTCTGTGTAGACATCTTTAATATCATCGGCAATCGCTTTTTTTTCTTCTTCTAGCCGTTCAATACGTTCGATAAAAGAACGTAATTGATTGACGGATATGGCGTGTGTTTGATCGCTAGCGGTGTTCATTTTCATTTTCTCCAGATGAGTATGTTATTAACTTTAAGTCATTTATCGATGAACTTTTAAAAGAAATTTATGTTGGGGATGCATGAAGAACAGGGCGAAAGTCAAGTTTTTCGCTTTTCTTTACACATTAACATTAAAAAAATATCTGTAAATAAGAGTAATGCAAAGATTGCAAAGAAAATCATAAGAGAAAATTATGATTAAAAATAAAAAATTTTTCTTTTTCATAATTGCCCCTTTGGGAAAAGGATAAAAATTGAAAAAAGGCGTGCTATTCGATGCAGAAGACTTCACAAAATCTGAAAGAAAGAGAAGGGATTTATGGTTTATTGTATAGGCTGTTGTCGCAAAAGTGGAGGGAGGGATATAAAGGAGCAACATGGGGCATTGCAAAATATTTTTCTAAAGAAAATAAGAGGAATATTGGTGAATATTTTTCTTTTATTCTCATGTTTGGACTATGCACAAGCTGATTTTCGGGTTTGTAATGAGACACAGGGGCCTGTGGGGGTTGCTCTTGGTTACCGTGCTCCTTCAGGATGGGTGAGCGAGGGGTGGTGGGTTGTGCCAACAGCAGAATGTAAAACCTTAATTGATGGGCAGTTGATATCGCGATTTTATTATATGCATGCTGAAGATGCTGAGAGAAAAAATGGATGGAACGGCCCTGTGACAATGTGTGTGAAAGATAGTTCTTTTTTGATTGAAGGGGTCCATGATTGTTTTGCTAGAGGGTTTCAAAAGGCGTATTTTGAAGAAATTGATACTGGCAATCAGATTAATTGGACGGTTCAGTTAACAGAATCATCTTTGTTTGATAATCCTGCTTTGAATAGACCTCAAGTGAAAAAGGATCCTTCTTCGCCATAGGCATTGCACGCTCGTATGAGCGTGCACATTCGTAAAAGGATTGTTGCCACGAACACTCGTGAGCTCGTGCACTTTAGTTTGCTATTTAAGTGTGCACTTTACTATAAGCGCATACGTTCGTGAGAAAGGATTGTGGTCATCGCTATGAGGATGAGCACTATGCGCACGCACATTTGTGAAAGATGTTCCCATTGCCATGAAGGTGAACTAGAGTCTTGAAAATGCTGTTTTAAAGGGCTGCTTATTTTAATATGCCGTCTTTGTGCGGATCACTTTTCGTTAATTATTGGGCGCGGATTTTGCTGGGTGCGGATCAGATGTCTTGGCAAAAATTTCACTGATTAAGTATCTTGCAAAAGTTGCACTGATGATCATTAACGATCTGTTGGCTCGCTCTCTTGCTGTAAATTAAGAGGATGTGCATCTTTGCGTAATTCTTGAGTTAGTTTTTCAATGCGCTTGGTTGTTTCCTGTATAATTTGGATAATGTGATGGTCTTGTTCCTGACTTTGTTGTAAAAGAGTTGCGTAGCTTTCCTGTAATTTTTGGTACTCTTGCTTAATTTCTTCTCTTTCATCGAGAATCATAATACCGGCCATAACCGATAAACGGTGATCGCCAATTTCCCCAAAATTATTTTTTAAATGTGTGATATATTGATCTAATTGCGCAGCAAGTTTTGTAAGATAGTCTTCTTGCCCTTTATCACAAGCCATACGATACACTTTACCATCAATGGTGACTGAAATAGTTTCCATATATTTTAAGCCTTTATCGATCGAGGAGAGTGCGAATAGCTTCCATGGCTGTGATAAGCCGTCTGGAAACTTCCTTGTTGGCTTCTTTTAACCGTTCTGCACGCGCTTCAGAGTTATCAAGTTCTTGAGCAAGACGGTTGCGATCTGCGTTCATGTACTGAATTTCCTCTTCCCACTCATTATGTTTATCCATGAGAATATTGTGATTAATAATTGTGGTTTCTAGAGTCTTCAGTGCATTATCTAATTTCTTGAGCACTTCTGGCAAAGCAGTAGTCTCTTGATTCATAACGATTTCACCCTTTATCATTTTTTCACAAAAACAAATCATTCATCTTATTTTATAGTGAATTTATCCTTAAATATGTAAAATCTTTTGGCAAGAAAAGCATCAGAGACATGTAAATTAAAAACTAGATTTTTTGAGACTATTAGCATAAATGGTAAAAACTAGTAAGATGGAGGAAAGAAATATAAACACGTGATCACAAAAGGGTTCTATGAAAAGTTGCAGTATTTCTCAAATTAGCCGTATTTCTCGAATTATCAGAGATAGAAAAATCAAACAAAAGCAGTGTTATAACTCATGATGAATACTAAGCAACAAACACAAATGGCCAATGCGGTTCGGTTTCTTGCCATTGACGCAATTGAAAAAGCAAAGTCTGGTCATCCTGGTTTGCCAATGGGGGCAGCCGATATTGCGACAGTTCTTTATACACAATTTTTAGTCCATGATCCTAAAAATCCTCATTGGGTCAACCGTGACCGTTTTGTTCTGTCGGCAGGGCATGGGTCTATGTTACTTTATGCTGTCCTCTATTTATCTGGCTATGAAGATATCTCTTTAGAAGAAATTCGCAATTTTCGCCAGATGGGGTCTAAGGTTGCTGGCCATCCAGAATATGGACACGCTGCAGGTATTGAAACAACAACCGGGCCATTAGGCCAAGGGTTGGCTAATGCTGTGGGTATGGCACTGGGTGAGCGTTTGCTCAATGCTCGCTTTGGCGATTTAATTAACCATTATACTTATGCCTTGGTCGGCGATGGCTGTTTGATGGAAGGGATTTCTCAAGAAACGATTGCTCTTGCGGGCCATTTAAAACTTCATAAGCTCATTGTTTTATGGGATGATAATAATATCTCCATTGATGGAGAAATTTCACTAACCGACAGTACAAACCAAGAAATGCGCTTTAAAGCATGTGGATGGAATGTCATAAAGGTTGATGGACACAACCAAACAGCTATAGCCCATGCTTTGACAGCAGCAAAAAAGTCTAATCGGCCAACTTTAATCGCCTGTAAAACGACCATTGGTTTTGGTGCTCCCAAAAAGGCAGGAACCAATAAAGTTCATGGTGCACCTTTGGGAGAAGAAGAAGTCGCCGCAACGCGTGAAGTTTTGGGGTGGGAGTTTGAGCCATTCATGGTTCCAGCGGATATTCTTGATTGTTGGCGCTTGGCAGGCTTGAATGCTGCAAAAAAACGACAGGAATGGGAAGAAAAATTAGCTGCGTTACCAATCGAAGAGCGGGTTCGGTTTGAATGTTTTGTGCGTGGTGATCTCGTCAGTAATTTTGACGAAGTTTTGGAGGCGTATAAAGAAAAGCTTGTAGCAGAGTGTCCTACTGTGGCAACGCGTAAAGCTTCAGAAATGGTTTTGGATGTCATTAATGAAGTGGTGCTGGGAACCATTGGTGGGTCAGCTGATTTAACGGGCTCTAATCTAACAAAAAGCAGCCAAATGAGCAAAATTACAGCAGATGATTTTTCAGGCCGCTATCTCCATTATGGGATTCGTGAACATGCGATGGGGGCCATCATGAATGGCTTAGCGCTTTATGGCGGTTTTATCCCTTATGGCGGAACTTTTCTATGCTTTGCTGACTATATGCGCCCTGCTATGCGCTTGTCCTCTTTAATGGGGTTGCGTGTGGTTTATGTCATGACGCATGATTCTATTGGTCTTGGCGAAGATGGCCCAACTCATCAACCGGTTGAACATTTGGCCGCGTTGCGCGCTTTGCCTAATCATTATGTTTTTAGACCTGCGGACGCTATTGAAACTGTCGAATGTTGGCAATTGGCTTTAAAATCTCTCAAGACGCCCTCTACCCTAGCGTTAAGTCGGCAAAATTTGCCGCTTGTGCGCCGTGAGCATACAGGAAACAATCTGTGCTTATTGGGGGCGTATGAGTTGCTGACAGATGGTGATGATGCACAGGTAACTTTGTTTGCCTCAGGTTCAGAAGTTGAGATTATTGTGCAGGCGCATGCTCTGTTAGAAGCAGAGGGGATTGCATCCCGCGTGGTTTCTGTGCCTTGTTTTGAATTATTTTTTGAACAATCTGTTGCTTATCAGAATGCGTTGATTGGGAATTCCCCTGTGAAGATTGCTGTTGAAGCTGCCATCCGGCAAGGGTGGGAGCGCTTTATTGGTCAGGATGGCATTTTTATTGGCATGGAAGGGTTTGGTGCCAGTGCGCCGATGGATGAATTATACAAGCATTTTGGTATTACATGTGAAAATATTGTCACGGTGGTGAAAGAAAAACTCCAAAAAATAAATGAGGAATCGTGAAATGAGTGTTCGTGTTGCCATTAATGGGTTTGGTCGTATTGGGCGCGGTATTTTGCGTGCTGTGGTTGAAAATGAGCGCCAAGATATTGAAGTTGTAGCGGTTAATAGTTTAAGTCCTATAGAATTAAATGCACATTTATTACGCTATGATTCAGTGCATGGGCGTTTTCCTGCAACGGTGAAAGTAGTTGGGAATGCTTTGGAAGTTGGTGGGCGTTTGGTTCAAGTAACAGCATCGTCCGATCCAGTACAGTTACCGTGGAAAGATTTAGATATTGATATTGCTTTGGAATGTACGGGTAAATTTACAGCACGTGACCAAGCAAGCGCTCATCTGGGAGCAGGGGCAAAGCGTGTTCTCGTTTCTGCTCCTTCTGAAGGTGCTGATTTAACAGTGGTTTATGGGGTTAATCATCGCGATTTGAAAAAGGAGCATCAGGTTATTTCCAATGCTTCTTGTACAACCAATTGTTTGGCGCCTGTGGCGCAAGTGCTGCACGAGACGGTGGGTATTGAAAAAGGCTTTATGACAACGATCCATTCTTATACAGGGGATCAAAATCTGTTAGATGCAACCCACCGTGATCTTTATCGTGCACGGGCTGCGGCTCTTTCCATGATCCCGACATCAACAGGAGCGGCGAAAGCCGTGGGCTTGGTTTTGCCAAAATTAAAAGGTTTATTAGATGGCGTATCTATGCGTGTTCCCACTCCGAATGTCTCTGTAGTTGATTTGACATTTACTTCTCAACGTTCCACCAGTGTGGAAGAGATTAATGCGGCTTTATGTGCGGCCTCAAAAGGAGTGCTTAAAGGCATTTTGGGCTATACAGAGGAAAAGCTTGTGAGCTGTGATTTTAATCATGATCCACATTCAGCCATTGTGCAAAGTGACCAAACTAAAGTGATCGATCATCGTTTGTGTCGTGTTTTGGCTTGGTATGATAATGAATGGGGTTTTTCAAACCGCATGATCGATACAGCTGTTGCTGTGGCTAAAACTTTGTAAAAGAAAAAAGTTTTTAAGTTTCTACTTGAGAAAAAGCTTATCATACGGGTGTCTTCCCATAAGCCAATAGGGATAGT
This sequence comes from Bartonella bacilliformis KC583, assembly GCF_000015445.1. Taxonomy (NCBI): domain Bacteria; kingdom Pseudomonadati; phylum Pseudomonadota; class Alphaproteobacteria; order Hyphomicrobiales; family Bartonellaceae; genus Bartonella; species Bartonella bacilliformis. The sequence goes on from NC_008783.1 coordinate 152,690, forward strand.
AGCGCGTGTCTATGCGTTTGAGTAAAATGAAAGAGCCGATTGTCTCACTCATTATGAAGTGTCTAATCCATTATTCAAGAGACAATGCTGTTTCCATGGGACAAGAAAAAACTGTTTAGACAGATATCCATAAGTTTTTTTGAAAATCTCTTTTTAGGAGGAGAAAATTTGAAAGAAAAGCGACAGTGGTGAGGGGTTAGAAAAGGAGGATAAGCGCAGTGATGAAGTTTCGTACAATTAATGAAGCGAATGTTTCTGGAAAGCGTGTATTGGTGCGCGTAGACTTTAATGTACCGATGTCACAAGGTAAGGTCTGTGATAATACGCGTCTTGAGAGACACAAAGAAACGATTTGTGCGCTGCAAAAACGCGGTGCTAAGATCATTCTTCTTTCCCATTGTAGCCGCCCCAGGGGCAAGATTGTGCCGGAATTGTCTTTGCGCCCTGTTGCAAAGGCACTAGAAACTATTATGGGACAGCAAATTTTCTTTGTTGAGGAGTGTATTGGGGCTCCCGTACAGACAGCGGTTGAAGCTTTGCAAGAGGGGCAGATTCTTCTTTTAGAAAATCTCCGTTTTTACAAGGAAGAAGAAGATAATAATGCTGATTTTGCTGAAGCTTTAGCACAACAGGGTGATCTTTATGTGAATGATGCTTTTTCGGTGTCTCATCGTGCGCATGCTTCTGTTGAAGCGATCACACATTACCTGCCTTCTTATGCGGGCATGGCGCTGCAGCGCGAATTGCAGGCTTTAGAAAAAGGGCTTGACAATCCAAAGAAGCCAGTGACCGCTATCGTGGGAGGAGCCAAGGTTTCGAGTAAGCTTTTTGTGCTCAATCATTTGGTGACAAAGGTTGATTATTTGGTGATTGGCGGCGGGATGGCCAATAATTTTTTAATGGCGCAAGGTCATAATGTTGGCAAATCCCTTTGTGAACCTATGCTTATGGATATGGTCAAAGATGTTATTGAAAAAGCACGTGAAAGCCACTGTACACTTGTTTTACCTGTTGATGCGGTGGTGGGATTACAGTGTGAAACAGGAACACCGCATCATCATTGTATGATTGAAGCGATCCCTGATGAAGGGATGATTTTGGATATTGGAGAGCATTCTATTGCGCGTATTAATACGGTGATTGATGCCTCTGCGACCCTTGTGTGGAATGGGCCGCTTGGTGTTTTTGAAGTGTCTCCTTTTGATCATGGAACGATTGCCGTTGCACGCTATGCGGCAGCGCGCAGCCAGAAAGGCCATTGTGTGTCGATTGCGGGAGGCGGAGACACGGTTTTTGCTCTTAACCATGCTGGGGTTGCTGATGATTTTACCTATCTTTCAACGGCAGGGGGAGCTTTTTTGGAATGGATGGAAGGGAAGACCCTTCCTGGTGTGCTCGCTTTGATGCAAGATTTAAAGAATTAAAGATTTGCAGAATTAAGGCTTCTGGCATTTGACAGATGTTTTAGTTTTAAAGACTAGACTTTGCTTTAAAGGCCAGAATTTTGGTTTTAAAAGGGTGATAACCCTTGTTTGAAAATTGAGAAACAAGAGGAGCTTGTTATGAAGGAACGTCTTGAAGACATTGCACTTGCCTTAGTTGATGGAGGTAAGGGGATTTTAGCAGCAGATGAAAGCACAGCGACGATTGGAAAGCGTTTTGAAGCTATTGGGATCGAGTCTAGCGAAGATAATCGCCGGGCTTACCGTGAAATGTTTTTCACAGCAAAAGATGCCATGAAATCAGCTATTTCTGGTGTAATTTTGTTTGATGAGACAATACGTCAAAAAGCATCAACGGGGCGAATGTTGACAGATCTCATTCATGAGACAGGCGCTTTGTCCGGCATTAAGGTGGATACGGGTGCGAAGCCTTTAGCAGCTTTTGCGCATGAAACTATCACAGAAGGGCTCGATGGATTGCGTGAGCGTTTAAAGGAATATTATGTGCTCGGGGCTCGTTTTGCCAAATGGCGTGGTGTGATTGCGATTGATAACCAAACTTTACCAACACGGGGGGCCATCCGCCAGAATGCACAGGCTTTGGCGCGCTATGCTGCTTTGTGTCAGGAAGTTGGTCTTGTGCCGATTGTTGAGCCAGAAGTTTTGATGGATGGTCCTTTTCGCCAACATTCAATTACACGCTGTTTTGATGTCACTTACGCTGTTTTACAAGCGGTTTTTGAAGAATTGTTTGAAGCCCGTGTGATGTGTGAAGGGATGATTTTAAAACCCAATATGGTGATTGATGGCAAGGATGCCCGCAGTGCTTCTGTTGAAGAAGTAGCTGAAAAGACGGTTCGTGTTCTCAAACAAATTGTTCCGACTGCTGTTCCAGGGATTGCTTTCCTTTCAGGTGGTCAGTCTGATGAAGAAGCCACGGCTCATTTGTCGGCGATGAATGCTTTGGGCACCATGCCTTGGAAATTGACTTTTTCTTATGGGCGTGCGTTGCAAGCTGCAGCGTTAAAAGTATGGGGCGGTAAACAGGAAAATGTTCCTGCTGCTCAAAAAGCCTTTTATCACCGTGCACGGATGAATCATCTTGCAGCGTTAGGGCAATGGACAAAAGCACAGGAACAGTCTGCTTAACAGTCTATTTTATTTAAGATAAAGCCTGGATTGTCTTTACTTGGTGCTTTAAACCTGACGGATTATTATACCCTCCTCCTTTGTGGGTTATGTGTGGGGTATTTGTGTATTATCTGTGGGATAGCTGTGGGTTATGATCCAGTGATCATGGTATGGGGCCGTGTAGATGGCATATAAGGGAAAAGCCTTTTATCACCGTGCATGGATGAATCATCTTGCAGCGTTGGGGCAATGGACAAAAGCACAGGAACAGTCTGCTTAACAGTCTATTTTATTTAAGATAAAGCCTAGATTGTCCTTGCTTGGTGCTTTAAACCTGGCGGATTATTATACCCTCCCCCTTGTAGGTTATGCGTGGGGGCATCTTGTGCGTTATGAATCCAGTGACCATGGTATGGAGCCGTGTAGATGGCATATAGGGGAAAAGCCTTATTCTCACGGGTTTAATTGCTTCTTTCTCTTGTATTATGTGTGGGATAGCTGTGGGTTATGATCCAGTGATCATGGTATGGGGCCGTGTAGATGGCATATAGGGGAAAAGCCTTATTCTCACGGGTTTATTGCTATTCCTCTTGTGTATTATGTGTGGGACATCTTGTGCGTTATGAACCCAGTGATGATCGTGAGTATGAGGGGGGCTCTGATAGGGAGCATGTCGGGGAAAGCATTGAGGAAGGAGAAAGAGCAGAGTGTTGGTTCTGCATCTTTTAAGTGCCTGCCTTGAACGAGCTTTCTTGAATCTTTTTTTAAATCAACTTGTTTGAATTAGGGGAAACCATGCTGGATGAGAGTTGCAGCGGTTCCCCCATGAAGTCCAATGTGAGTCTCAATTGAGGCTTATGTGAAACCCAATGGGAGGCTTAGTAGGAGACCCTATGTGAAGGTTTCCCCATATTAGACCTAATGTGAGATCTCCTATATATTAGGTGCCATATTAGGCCTAATTAGGCCTTCCAGTATAAGACCCAATTGAGACCCAATAAATATTTATGGTGTTTTGCCAAGTAAAGGAGACCAAGCTGGGTCAGAGGCATTATTGGGTGTGGGCAATCGACGCTCATTACGTCCGGTGATGTCAATCGTATAAATTTGTGCGCCTTGATTTGCATTTTGACGAAAGAACATGAGAACACGCCCATTCGGTGCCCAGGTTGGTCCTTCATTATGAAACCCTGTTGTTAATAATCTTTCGCCTTGCCCATTGGGATGCATCACCCCAATAGAAAATTGTCCCTGAGATTGTTTGGTGAAAGCAATATAATCACCGCGTGGTGACCAAGTGGGTGTTGAATAACTGCCCTCATTTGCAGAAATACGATGAGGGTTGCTTCCATCTGCGTCCATAATGTAAATTTGTGGTTTTCCATCACGATCAGACGAAAAAACAATCTGTTTGCCATCTGGCGAATAAGAGGCCGATGTATCAATGGCACGTGTTGTTGTTAAGCGTGTTATGGTTCGTGTGCGTAAATCCATGGTATAAAGATTGGCACTGCCATTATCTTTTAACAAACTCATAATCACTTTTTGGCCATCTGGTGAAAAGCGCGGGGCAATGGTCATATTATCGAAAGTCCCGATCAACTCTCTTTGTCCAGTTTCAATTTGTTGCAGATAAACATGCGCCGTTTTATGCTTATCATACGCCATATAGGTAATTTCTTGCCGACTAGGAGAAAAGCGCGGTGTTAGCACTAGTTCCGTACCATTGGAAAGATAGGTCAAATTTGCGCCATCTTGGTCCATGATCGCTAAACGCTTTATACGGGCATTAAACGGCCCTGTTTCATCAACAAAAACAACGCGTGTATCAAAATAACCACTTTCTCCTGTCATTTTGCTGTAAATTTCATCCGAGATCATATGGGCAACACGGCGCCAATGTTCCGTTGTTGTGTAAAAGCGCCGTCCTTTAATTTGCTTATGGGTAAAGACATCCCATAAACGGAAATCAATTCTTAACCGTCCATTAGAGTCGCTGTGGATATACCCGGTGACCAATCCTTGCGCGTTAAGTTGCTGCCAATTGGAAAAATTGGGTTGGCCATTAGGGTCGGTGATTTTTTCAAGAAAAGAGTCCTTGTCTAGTGTTTTAAAAAGCCCTGACCGTTCAAGATCTGCGGCAATAACAGCCGCAATCTTTTGGCCAATTGAATCTTGCGCAATAAAATCTGTGATTGCAATGGGAATAGGGTTAAAGTCAGCCTTAGAGATGGTTCCCTTTAACTGTGCATGAGCAAAAGAACCAGAAAAAAGACACACACTCATGCTGATTATAAACCAAGAGAAAAGAGACTGTTTTATCATAGCAAGCATGGAGACTATCCTTTTATGCATTGAAAAGATCAATTGTTGTTTCATGGTGCTTGTCCTTGCAGGGGATCAACATTAAAATCAAAGCCTTGCCCCCATAGATTATATTGATCACGTGGGAGATCTGCATAGGGTTGGCAAGCAAAAACGGCTGCATATACTTGTCGTGTCATGATAGTTTTTTGACTTTCATCACCTTGAAGTGGGTCAATGATGGGCGTGCCTCGAACCATTCCGTTATTATCTAATTGAAATTGTAATCGCACAATAGGACGATTTTGTAAATTGCCACCAATAGCAACAAGTCTGAGCTTGTTTTGAATACAAGCGCCAGCAAGATTTACCAGAGTTTGGGCCATGCGTTCTGAAGCGTTAACATCTTTTTTTGCACCTGTTGCTTCTGGTTTTTGTGAGCGTTTTGCGCCCCCGCCTTGTGTGCGAGCACGATTTATCAGATCATTTTTCTCGAGTGCGAGAATATCTTCAATGGTTTGTTCGCCTTTTGGGGGCAAGGCTTGAGCCGTTTGTTGAGGGCGTTTTGATGGGGCTTTAGCTTTAACCCGTGGCAGAGGAGCTGTTTCTGGTAAAGGTTTTAGTGGTGGGGGGATTATTGCCGGAGCCGGTTTTGGCTGTATTGGTTCGGGTTGCGCTGGCTTTGGCTTAGCCGGTTTCGGCTGCGCTGATTCAGGTTGTGTCGGTTCTGGCTGTGTTGGTTCGGGTTGCGCTGGCTTTGGCTTAGCCGGTTTCGGCTGCGCTGATTCAGGTTGTGTTGGCTCTGGCTGTGTTGGTTCGGGTTGCGCTGGCTTTGGCTTAGCCGGTTTTGGCTGCGCTGATTCAGGTTGTGTTGGCTCTGGCTGTGTTGGTTCGGGTTGCGCTGGCTTTGGCTTAGCCGGTTTTGGCTGCGCTGATTCAGGTTGTGTCGGCTCTGGCTGTGTTGGTTCGGGTTGCGCTGGCTCTGGCTTAGCCGGTTTCGGCTGCGCTGATTCAGGTTGTGTCGGCTCTGGCTGTGTTGGTTCGGGTTGCGCTGGCTCTGGCTTAGCCGGTTTCGGCTGCGCTGATTCAGGTTGTGTCGGCTCTGGCTGTGTTGGTTCGGGTTGCGCTGGCTCTGGCTTAGCCGGTTTCGGCTGCACTGATTCAGGTTGTGTCAGCTCTGGTTGAGCGCGCTCTTCTTGTGTTTTTTGTGGAAGCACAGGAAGTTCTGCAGCGTCCTTTTCACCAAAGGTCGGAGATGCTGCATCAATTTGGCGTGGTTTTTCTCGTTTTTTTAAAGGGGCTGCAAGATCCATTTTTCCATCACCTACATGGCGTGCTTGCTCTTTTTCCTGAGGTTTGGTTGTTGGCTTTGGGGCAGGGCTTTCATCAGGAGGAGCGCTTAATGAACCTTGTTGGAGAGAAAGCTCCTGGCTAAGAGGCGCTAACGTGATGGACACAGCTTCCATTTGATGAGAAGGCAAAGAAGGCAAATGGATAAAATGCATCATTCCCAAAATGAGAAAGAGTATATGAGCTGCAAAAGAAAAAGCTAAGCTCCATTTCATGGAATGATGAGAATTTTTTTCCATCAGCATTGCCTTGGTTTTTATTGTTCAGCCCTATTATAGTTTATAATGTTATAGTTTAGTTTGACACGGTAAAACAATTGATATTTGCGTCATGCGACGCGTATCATTTTATCAGGATTACCATTTTATTGTGCTAAGCTGGCTAAGGCAACTTGTAAAAATCCTGCTTTTTGAATGCTAGCAAGAAGGGCTAAAATCTTCTGATATTCAACAGTTTGAGCCGCACGTACAAAAATACGTTGCGTATTTTGTGTCGGATCTGTTTCAAGAAGAGACTTCAATTTTGCAATCAATTCTTCCACACTGTTATAATAATCATTATTGATGGCTAAGCGGCCTTTCTCATCAAGCGAAACAGTAAGCGGAGGACGATCAACCTGAACAGGGCCTGCTTGACTTTTCGGTAAATCAAGGGGAACACCATTCACCACAAGGGGAGCAGAGACCATAAAAATAATCAATAAAACTAAGATAACGTCGACAAAAGGTGTCACATTAATTTCGCTTATCAAATGGTTACGCGAGCGACGCTTTCTTCGTGAGCCTTTTTGAGAAAGAGGAGAAACAGAAAGTGCCATAAAACTTTCCCTTTATGAGTTAGAAGTTACCTTTTCATCAATACGTCGTGATATAATGGTTGAAAATTCATCGGCGAAATCTTCTATTTGCGCAATAATTTGCGCGCTTTCACCTATGAATTTGTTATAAAAAACAACTGCGGGAATAGCCACCATCAAACCAATTGCCGTGGCCAAAAGCGCTTCTGCAATACCTGGTGCCACAATGGCAAGAGATGTATTTTGCGAGGCGGAGATTGAAAGAAACGAATTCATAATTCCTATAACTGTTCCAAATAAGCCAATAAACGGAGCCGCGGACCCAAGGGTTGCCAAATAGCCTAATTTCGATTCTATTTTTTTACTCTCACGCCCGATAGCCAGATCCATCGCTTTTTCAATTCTAATTTGTAAGCTCGGTGAGGTGTGGATTCCTTTTGTGAGTGACTTTTTCCATTCTGTCATCGCCGCTATAAAAACTGCAGAGATATTATTTAAGGGCTTATTTTGATAAGCTGTGTAAAGCTCTTCTAACGATTTTCCTGACCAAAAAAACTTTTCAAAATGTCTGATATCACGGCGGATTTTTCGGTAAGCGAATATTTTATGAAGAATAATAGTCCAGCTCCATATAGAAGCAAGCACAAGCCCAATCATAACAGCTTTTACAACCCAATTAGCTTGTATGAATAAAGCCCACATTCCTATAGTTTCTGGACTAGCAAGGTCTATGTGCGTCATAATTCTCGTCCCTTTAGAATGAAAACTTTAAAATTTTTATACCTTATTTGTGTATAGTTTCTAAATTTAACAAAGGAAATCGTCACTTTGCGGAGAAAATTTTGGGACACAATAGTTGCCCATTTTATCTCAGGCATTTTACGATTTCTTTTGAACACGTCTTTAAAAGGGGTATTCATAGGCGTAGATAAATCCCTCCATGCGGAAAAACCCATGCGCGGGTAAATGATTGGAGCAAAAAAGATTTGCTCATTCTTATCTCACGCACTTAAGTTTTTATTTTAATACTTGTTTAAGCGATTTCAACATGCAGATGAAGAATTATTTAAGCAAAAAAGCTACCTTGCGTATCTGAGAGGGTTTTTTGAAATAAATTTTCAAGAGATCTTCTAAGAAGCAGATTTTTTTAAGCTTTTTGTGATCTATGCTCAGGAGATTTGCATCTCATCTTAATATTTTTAGGTCGTGCATTTTAATCTGGTCGTGCATTTAATAAGAGGTCCCAGAAAATAAATTCTTAGGCAAGCGTCTTGGTCTGCCTTCTTGGTTGATGATGGCAATTTCAACTTTAGCTTCGACCAACGATGTATCGTCGCGCATAATCACTTGATCAATAAAAAGGCGTGCCCCTTGTGCACGATTGATTCGTGTTTTGATGGTTAAAAGCTCATCAATGTGAGCGGGTCGAGAATAACTAATCTCTATGCGCCGTACAACAAAAAATAGCTTTTCCCCCTGTTGGCCTGAGGCCAAATCGATATTCTTTAACCCTATATGGCGCAAAAATTCTGAACGTCCTCGTTCAAAAAATTCCAAATAGCGTGCGTGATAAACAATGCCAGAAAAGTCAGTATCCGCAACGTAAACACGCGCCTGCAGGTCATGAAAAGAATAAAAGGGAGAAGCCTGAATATCGGTTGTTTCAGTCATAATCTTTTTCCCATAAATGTTTTTGTATTAAAGAGCTAACGGGTACATCCGATGATGTGCTGAGATCTGGTGTTGAAAGTGTGGCTGAAGCCGCTGGCTGTGTCGGAGCACGAAGCCCTAAATGCGCCCAAGCTTTCTCTGTGATTATACGCCCACGCGGTGTTCGTTGAATAAAGCCTTGTTGGAGCAAATAGGGTTCTATAATATCTTCAATCGCATCGCGTGGTTCTGAAAGCGCGGCTGCAATCGTTTCAATGCCGACAGGGCCGCCTAAAAAAACATCAGCAATCAACATTAAATAATTGCGGTCTAGCGGGTCAAGACCAAGATGGTCCACCTCTAAACGCGAAAGTGCGGTGTCTGCAATTTCACGGTCAATGGTTTTTGCTTGTTTAACCAGAGCAAAGTCACACACGCGGCGCAACAGTCGCCCGGCAATACGCGGTGTTCCCCGTGCACGGCGTGCAATTTCATGCGCTCCGTCATCGCTGATGGGCACAGAAAAAAGGCGTGCATTGCGTTTAACAATATATTCTAATTCTTCGATCGTGTAAAAATTAAGCCGGATTGGAATGCCAAAACGATCCCGTAAGGGCGTGGTTAATAACCCCAAACGCGTTGTAGCGGCGACTAAGGTAAATTTTGCTAAGTCAATTTTGACCGAACGCGCTGCCGGACCTTCACCAATGATTAGATCAAGCTGATAGTCTTCCATCGCAGGATAAAGAATTTCTTCGATCGCTGGGTTTAAACGATGAATTTCATCAATAAACAAGACATCACGCTCTTCTAAATTAGTTAAAAGCGCTGCTAAATCGCCTGCTTTAGCAATCACGGGCCCTGATGTGGAGCGGAAATTAACGCCTAATTCCTTCGCCATAATTTGCGATAAGGTTGTTTTTCCCAAACCAGGGGGGCCGACAAATAAAACATGATCCAAGGCCTCATGACGTGTTTTCGCGGCTTCGATGAATATTTTTAAATTGGCGCGGGCTGCTTCTTGACCAATAAAGTCATCCAACACTTGTGGTCTTAAAGAACGATCTGGATCGTCCGGAAGGGACACGCTACCAAGAAGACGGTTATTCTCATTTTTATGCATCTTGACCTTATTTTAAATGAGAGGAAAGCAATTTTAAACTATGGCGAATAAGAAGCGCTGAAGAAGGGGTTTCTCCTTCAAAAGCCTTTATCGCTTCTTGAAGAGCATGGGTTGCTTGATCCCGCTCAAAACCAAGTTTTGTCAAAGCAGCAAGGGCATCCATACTGTGTTGATGGCCAGTGTGTTGAGTGCCTGCTTGAGAAGAGGTCTCTGACGAATAAGAGACAAAATGCGGCATGCTTTGATGGGGTGCGTTGGAAGGCAAAGCTTTGTTTTTGAGCTCATTGATAATTCTTTCGCTCACCATTTTGCCCACTCCGGGAGAGCGGCTAATCATGGCGATATCACTAAGCGTAATGGCTTGTGCCAGCTGTGGGGGAGGCAGAGTGCTTAAGATCGCCAAAGCGACCTTGGCGCCCACACCGCGGACATTTTGTAACAGACAAAACCAGTCTTGTTCAACTTTTGTTTCAAAACCAAAAAGGCGGATTGCATCTTCCCGCACATGGGTTTCAATAAATAAACTCACTGCTTGCCCCCGCTCAGGGAGAGAAGAAAGCAGCCGATTGGATAGAAAGACGACATAGCCCACACCCTGGACATCCAGAATGATGTGATCTTCAAAAACGCTATCGAGAATACCCGTTAATTTTCCAATCATAGGCTCACCCCTTTATGCGATGAGCAAAGTTTGTGCGGTGGGCACTGTGACAGATCACAAGCGCAAGGGCATCAGCGGCATCATGGCCATCAAATTCAGCGCGGGGAAGAAGCCTCTTAACCATCATATGAATTTGTTCCTTTGCTCCATGGCCAACACCAATGACAGATTTTTTGATCGTGTTTGGTGCATATTCAAAGACCGGCAACCCTGCTTGTGCCGGAACAAGAAGCGCAATAGCACGGGCTTGCCCCAATTTTAAGGTGGCTGTAGCATCTTTGTTAACAAAAACATGCTCAACAGCGGCTTCATGCGGCATAAATTGGTGCACAACTTCTGAAAGCCCTTTATGCAGCTGATGTAACCTTGAGGCAAGGTTTAATTGCGCGTCAGAGTGAAGCGTTCCTGAAGCAACAAAATGCATATGATTCCCCAAGAAATCAATAATGCCCCACCCTGTTCGCCGTAATCCTGGATCGATGCCTATAATACGAATCTTTTCTACCATAGGGCGAGTTTATGTTATTTTTTTGTTTTTGGATAGATGCAACGCGGCCTTACAGAATGCAAGAAAGGGAGCAGAGTGCGGAGAGAATGAGGGAGGAAGGGCGGAATGAGAGAAAAGGAGGGGCTAGAGTGCAAAAAAGGGAGTGAAGTATGAGAGGGAAGAAAGAGTGAGAGAAGCAGGCAGAATGCGAAAAGGGGAGCAAAATGCAAGAAAGGGGGCATAATGGATGTGGAGAAGAAGAAAAATGATGGAGGAAGAGCAGAACACAGGAGGGAAGAGTGAGAGAGGGATGGGCCAGAGTGCGAAAAAGAAGGCATAATGATGCGAGAGGGAGCAGAGTATGAAAAAGAGGAGCAGAATGAGGGGAGGGAGCTAGAGTGTGAAAAGGGATAGAGTGCAAGAGGAAGGGCGGAATGCAAAAGAGAGGAAAAATGTGAAAGGGGAGCTCATAATGCACTCAAGCACAAAAATGCGGAAGAAAGCATGAAGCAGGGTGTCAGGGTGTAGGGGAAAATCAGAAAAGAGCGTGTGGCATGAAAAAGGGTAAGGGGATCTTGATGGCGCACATGCAGATAGGGTCAGACAAGATTAGAGGGAGCCTGGCATATCCACTAGGATAGAGGAAAAGAAAAGGCTCTTAAAGCATCAATCTTAATCTGTGCTAAAAGTGCCGAAAGGCGTTTTTTAGCAATTCAAGTTGTTTATTAACCGGATTTTTGTCTTCTAAGCTTTTAGAAGAGACATAGTTTGAATCATAGCGCATATGATAGACGCGTTTTTCTAAACTTAGCGAACGCACCACAAAAGAACGGAAAATTTCTGGCAGTTCTTGCCAGTGCGCAATATCTGGCCCAAGCGATGGTGTATGAAGCGATATTTTGGCAATTTCTTTTTCTATTTGCTCAGGTAACATCTCCCCTTCGCGCCCCGCGCGAAAGAGCAAAAGTCGTGAGGCGATTTGCATCAGCCTTGTACTTAAATACATCGCTTCCTTTACGTAAAGGGCAGAAGTTTCAACAGAAAGATCACGTGTTGCAAATTTGCCATTTTGATCAATATACGCTGCCGTTTCTTCAATCAGATTCATGGCCTCTTCATAAAGGCGGTTAAAGGCATTTTCAAAAGCGTCATGCTCAATCATGATAATAGGTTTATCGTGCGGATGGTCATGGGCGCTCACGTTTACTACTCCGATACGAAGAGAGGATAGCTAACAATACAGACATCATTAAACTGAATAAACCATAAAATTGAAATGTTTTTTCAATCATATAGTCTAAACTGCTCTTAAAATGACGTGTTTGCAACGATTACGCAAGATGCTTTTTTCGCTAAGGTTAATGAGCACGTATCACAAGGAAACTTTAAGCCGTAAGCCATGTGTGGAGAGAAGCTTTAAGCACATGTGAAGAAAAGTTTAATAAGCATGTATAGAGCAAAGGTTAGTAAGCTTACGTATAAAGAAAAGCTTTAAATGTGCATATGAAAAAAGCTTAATAAACACGTGTGGAGAGTGCTTAAAGTTCTTCCTGTTGCGGCAGGAAAGATAGAGGATGCCTACGATTTTCTCTTTTCACAAAAATAGGCAACAGCAAATTGTACCGCAATGCCACTTATGATTAACAAGGTATCAGACAAGAAAGTGCTCGTCATTACGATTTTATAAATTTGCCCAATCATTGCAAAAATAGTCCCGGTAATAAAAACAGGTAAGCCATGTTTGCCCAAAATCACCAAAGGGTGTTTAATCGAAAGGCGAAATCGCTCATTCAGCCAAGGAAGACAAAGAAAGACAGACGATAAAGCCAGAACATGAAACAGACGAGGAAGACCTAAAAAACTCTTATTAAAACTCGCCAAGGGTGAAGGCAAATTAAGCCATGAAAAACTGCCCCACCAGTTTAAGCGTACCCAGAATAGGGCGATCACAAGATAACTGATCGAAATAATAAGGAGGAAAGGTTTAAACATAATTTTTCCCCCTTGTCTGAAGTATAAGCTCCCCGTAAACCCGAGGACAAAGAGAAATTGCCACGAGAGCGGATTTAAAAACCATTTCCCTGGTAAAGGATAAGAGGGAAAACCAATCTTATAGAAGCCGCACACCAAGTAAAGGATAAATGAGCTGAAGAGAAGCAGCCCCTTTTGTTTGTAACTAAAATAAAGAATAAAGGGAGCAAAAAGCGTGAAAACAATATAAAGCGGGAGAATATTATTATACCCCAGCTGATGGCCAAAACTCAGCATGCTGAAAAAGGCAACAACAGGCTGTGTGATAAACAGACCGATATTATTCATAGACGTTAGTTTTTCGCATTGCCAGATCAAAAAAGCCCCCAAAAAAAGGCCTAAGGTTGTAAGGCTAGCAAAAAGATAGGCTGTATAAAGCTGAACAATTCTCTGCCAAATTTTGCGCAGATTCTTCGTAAAGTTCATCCGCTCGGGCAGCGAGCTAAAACTAAGGGCAAGAGAAACCCCTGACAGCAAAACAAATATTTCTGTCGAATCAGAAAAACCAAAATGTTTATGTGTGATATGTTCATAGATCGTGCCAGGAATATGGTTGATGAAAATTGTCAATAACGCTAAGGAACGCACGACATCAATACGTGTATCACGTTGCGACTGCGTTGAAATATGAGGAAAAGCATTATGTAGTGCCATAAAGAAACCTCTATCAATCTACGAGCATCACTTAACTTTTAGCAAAGCACGATCATAAAAAAAACTTATTTTGAACATATGAGCTATGCAAGGATAGTAGTCTATGACAAAACAGAAAAGTAAGCCGATTGAGTCTTGTCTTTATCCGCAGTTGGTTTTGACAGTGGATGTTCGACGTACTCTTAATCCATCATTACTCCGCACACTTTTGCAAACACAATCGTTTACTTGCGTTATTATCTACGATTCGCTCATTCATCAGGGCGATGAAAATTTTTTACAAAATAAAGCGCAAAGCTATGTTGATGACGTTCAACATAGTGGTGCAGCTCTTATCATTGCTGATCATAGCCAGATTGTTGGTCGAATCAAGGCCGATGGTTTGCATGTTGAAGGAAATAGGGAGGCGCTTAAAATTTTCAAAGACCAGACAAAAGAAAATAAAATTGTTGGGTTTGGCAATTTACGCGATCGCCATTCGGCAATGACCGTTGCCGAAGCAGGTGTTGACTATTTGTTTTTTGGAAAATTAGGGGCTGACCAAAAAGCACAGGCGCATCCGCGCAATCTTTCTCTAGCGACATGGTGGGCAGAAATTATGGAAATTCCTGCGATTATTCAAGCTGGGAACGATTATGCAACGGTTGATGAAGCTTTTAAGACTGCTTGCGAATTTATTGCGGTTGAAGACATGCTTTTGTCTCATGAGGATCCTCTACCCCTACTGCAGGAGATGGTGAAAAAATGTAAAAAATTTCCTTTATTGATGGGGAAAGCATGATCATGACGAAAATTGCTTATGGGGCCTATAGGGTTTTTTGGGCTTTTCGGTTGATGTTGGTGGTTATTGGCGCTTTGGCTGTATCGGCGGCTATTGGGCTGGCTGTGTCTGCGGCTTTTGCTAAAGACGAGGAAATTTTAAATCTTGAACAGTCTTTAAATACAGTGCAGGATTTTTCAAAAAACAAAAGGGCACAAAAAATACCGCAGATTTTGCGCGCAGGAAAATATGATGAGGCTTATGATTATTATGTGCAAGGCTTTTATTTAAAAGCGTTTCGTGCAGCACTCAGACGGGCTGAAAATAATGATCCAAAGGCACAAACCTTGGTGGGGAAAATGTATATGGAAGGCTATGCCGTTACCCAAGATGGTGCGCGCGCGGCTTTGTGGTTTGGACGTGCTGCCAAACAAGGCGATCCACATGCACAACTGCGCTATGGACTGATGTTGTTTAATGGGAATTTTGTCAAAAAAAACGAAGAAGAAGGCGAAAAACTCATTCACGAAGCGATGCAAGCAGGCCTTAAAGAAGCCTATTTTTATTGTGGACAATTGCTTCTCTACAAAACGATGCGTGAGAAAGAGAATCTCAAAGGTGTTGCAGCAGCTGATGATAACGATGAAAATTCAGACAAGGCTTTGGCCTTCTTTTTAAAGGGAGCTGCTTTGGGCGATGCTGAAGCGGCTTTCGCTGCAGCACAAATTTTGGCTGTTGGAACTATGAAATATCCAAGACATGATCATTATGCACGACGGTTGATGACCATTGCTGCACAAAAGAAGCATGTGATGGCGCAAATGATGTTGGCGCAATGGTTGCTACAAGGCCGTGGCGGCGAAGCTGATTTTAAAGAGGCTTTTTCTTTGCTTTATGACAATGCCCTAAAAAGGGTGATGCCCGCACAGGTTAATTTAGCTAGGGTTTATCGTGATGGCTTAGGGGTTGAGGGGGATATTGTAACGGCGGCCGCTTGGTATTTGGTGGTTAAAAGTGGAAAAGGGCAAGCCGCTGATTTGGAGATGATGCTGGAGGGGATGAGCCAGGCCCAATTGGAACAGGCACACCAAAAGGCCTATGAATTAATGCAGCTTTTTTAATTAATGCAGCTTTTTTAAAGAGTTTCTCGATCTTTATAAGGAGCAACTGTTATCATACTTTTCTCCTTATAGGACATTATAGCACTCCCTTAAACAAAGGGGCTCAATATGATTAGGAGATGTTGGGGCAGATGCGGGTATGGAGCGCTCCATGAAAGAATGGGAGCCAAATATTATAATGAGAGACTATAGTGGCCCCCAATATAATTGAATATATGGGATAATTAAACATAAGGGGCCTATAATGGGCGACAGAGGGGAAAATGAAAAAGACGCCGAGGAAAGCTATAGAGCCTTAAGAAAATTACCCTTCAGCCAAGATAAATTGAGGGAAAATTTTATTAAAATGATGTTTTGAATTTTATGCTCTTGCAAAAAACTAAAAAGCTAAGGTACACAAAGACTTTTCAATAACACAAGCTGAGACATTAAAAATATTTAAAATATTGGAAAAATATTTAAGATATTAGAACAGTGTTTAAGATATTGGGAAAGTGCCTGAAATATTGAGAAAAAATTTAAGATATTGAAAGTTCTTGGGAAAATGCCTGTTCTTTGCTTTATGACAATGAAAAATGTCTCCTGAGGTATACTTGGGGAAAATACCTAGGATAGCAAGTGCCTGAGAGAGTGAACGTCAATGTATGAAATTGGGAAATTGGATGTGAGTCATGAAGATTAATGGTAATGAAATTCGCCCCGGAAATGTGATTGAACATCAAGGAAGTTTGTGGGTGGCCGTTAAATGCAATGCTGTTAAACCAGGCAAAGGGGGTGCATTTAATCAGGTTGAACTAAAAAATGTGATCGATGGAACCAAGCTCAATGAAAGGTTTCGTGCTGCTGAAACTGTTGAAAAAGTGCGGTTAGAACAAAAAGATTTTACCTTTCTTTACCAGCAGGGTGAAGCGTTGGTTTTCATGGATACGGAATCTTATGAACAGCTTGAATTACAAAGAGATTTTGTCGGCGATCGCGCGGCTTTCTTACAAGATGGGATGACGGTCACTGTTGAACTTCACGAGGAAAAACCTCTTGGTATATCCTTGCCGGATCAAGTTACTGTTACCATTGCTGAAGCCGATCCTGCCATTAAAGGGCAAACGGTAACATCTTCTTATAAGCCTGCTATTCTTGAAAATGGCATTCGTATTCTTGTGCCCCCTTTTGTTCAAGCAGGTGAGCGGATCATTGTTGATACTAATGAATTAACTTATATACGCCGCGTAAGTGAAAAGGGGTAAGATATGGCTCGTTCTGCTATCATGAATGTTATGGTTCAAGCAGCTTTGAGAGCGGGTCGCTCTTTAGTTCGTGATTATGGTGAAATACAAAATTTGCAAGTCTCTTTAAAAGGGCCAGCTGACTATGTTAGCCAAGCGGATCGTAAAGCGGAACAAATCGTTTTCGCTGAATTGAACAAAGCACGGCCGAGTTTTGGTTTTTTGATGGAAGAAACAGGCAACATTGTTGGGGAAGATCCTCAGCATCGTTTTATTGTTGATCCTTTAGACGGGACAACCAATTTTTTACACGGCATTCCTTTTTTTGCGGTTTCCATTGCTTTGGAACGGCAAGGACAGATTGTTGCGGGTGTGATTTATAATCCTATTTTGGATGAGCTTTTTACGGTAGAGCGTGGCCAGGGTGCTTTTTTTAATGATCGGCGTTGCCGTGTGGCAGGGCGGAGAAAATTGTCAGAATGTGTGATTGCAACCGGCATGCCTCATTTGGGTCGCCCGCAGCGTGGGCATTATCTGGTTGAATTGCGCAATGTGATGGCTGAAGTAGCAGGGGTGCGCCGTTTTGGTGCAGCAGCTCTTGATTTGGCCTATGTGGCGGTTGGCAGAACCGATGGCTTTTGGGAAAGTCATTTGCGGATTTGGGATGTAGCGGCTGGAATCTTGATGGTGCGTGAGGCAGGAGGGTTTGTTAGCGACCAAGTCGATGAAGGTGATTCTTCCCGTGTGAAAAATATTGTTGCTGGTAATGAAATCATTCACGCTGAATTAAAGAAAGTGCTCAAAAAACCTGTTTGAAAGCATTAAGAAATTTGAGCTGTAGAGCCCATGCCAGCCCATGCCAGCCGATGCTTTGAGGCTCTACGATCTGAGCCTCATGCGTTTGAAGCCTTAAAGATTTAGAAGCTCAGGGGGCAATCCCGAAAAAGTGAGCAGCCCTACAGATTTAGGGTTGAGGGATTTTATCCCTGGGAATTAAGGTTTATGGGAGCAGTTCTGAGATCGGGAGGCTTTATAGAGTTAAGGTTGAAAGGGATGAAATCCCCGCAAAATTAAGGCTCAAGGAGATGAAATCCCTGATGAAAATTGCAAGTTGCTCCAATGGGCATAAATACCATTCTGTGCGACCAATTGTGCATGCGTTCCTTCTTCCACAAGCGTTCCTTGATCAATCACAAGAATGCGATCTGCCTTCAAAACTGTTGCTAAATGGTGAGCAATCACCAAGGTTGTGCGGTTGTGCATAAGATTTTCTAAGGCTTTTTGTACCAGATGTTCATTATTGGCATCTAAGGCTGATGTTGCTTCATCCAAAAGCAAAAGGGGAGCATTTCTTAAAATAGCCCGGGCAATACTAATCCGTTGTTTTTGCCCCCCAGAAAGCATGACGCCCCGTTCTCCCACTTTGCTGTCAAAGCCATCGGGGAGAGTTTCGATAAATTCAAGCGCATTCGCTGCTTGAGAGGCCGCAATAATTTGCTCTTGGCTCGCATTTTCTGCGCCAAAGGCAATATTGTCCCGTATCGTACCCTCAAAAATAGCAACATCTTGCGAAACATAAGCCATGGAAGAGCGTAAATCATGCAAGGAAAGCTGGTTTAAATCTACACCATCAAACTGGATATGGCCGCTTGTTGGGTCATAAAAGCGCAAAATGAGAGAAAAAATCGTGCTCTTTCCTGCCCCTGAGGGCCCTACAAAAGCAACGGTTTCACCAGCTTTGATAGAAAAGGAAAGATTTTGTAAGATTTTTTTCTGTGGTCTGGATGGATAATGAAAATCAACCTGATCAAAAAGAATCGCCCCTTGAATAGGCTGCTTCAATGGTAAAGGAGAAGCGGGCGTCGTAATGGTTGGTTTTTCTTGCAACCAGTTAAACAATTCTTCTGCAGCATTTGCTGCTTGCCGCAATTCTGTTCCCATTTCTGGTAATTGCGCAAAAGTTGCGGCACCAAAAATGGCATAGATAATAAATTGGCTTAAAGTTCCGCCAGACATGGTGCCATAGAGCACATCATGTGATCCGATCCACAAAACCGCAACAATACTACTAAAAATAAGAAAAATCGCAAAGCCAGTAAACAGAGAACGCACGGTGATCGAAATTTTCGCTGTTTGAAAGCTATGTTCTATCAATTTGGAAAAGCGGTTAGCAATAAAGGGTTCTGCCGTATAGGCTTGCACTGTGCGAATAGCGCTCATTTGTTCAACGGCTAAACTATTGGTTTCAGACAGTTTATTGTGTGCGGTGCGTGCATGTGTGCGGACTTGGCGCCCCAAAAGTATAAGAGGGATAACCACAAAGGGGATAGCGAGCAAAACAAGAAAGGATAATTTAGCATTTGTGATGACCATCATGATGATGGCCCCGACCACGATAATAAGCTGGCGCAAAGCTGTAGACATTTTGGAGCCAATGGCCAATTTCACTTGGGTTGTGTGTGTAGCGAGTTGTGTAACAATGTCACCAGAATGGGAGCGGTCAAAAAAATCAGGTGAGAGTTGTAAGATATGGGTAAAAATATCGCGCTGTAAATCAGCAACAACACGTTCCCCCAATATGATAACACAATAATAACGGCTTGCTGAAGCTGCAGCCAAAAACAAAGTAAGCACAAATAAAGTGCCAAAATAACTATTGATACCCTCATGACGAGACGCGTGAAAACCATGATCAAGCATTTGCCGGATAGCAATGGGCAAAGCCAGTGTGATGGCGGCAGCTGCCAGTAATGAGGTGAGCGACCCAACAATCAGCCAGCGATGGCGTATAAGATAGGGGAGAAGATGCGTATATAAAGATAAAGCATTCTTTATCTTAAAAGCTTGTGTTGAAGGCGCAGAATGATTTGGAGCTGTTGAGTGCAAAGGGGTTTTCATGTATTCGACTGATTAAGACTTTGAGTAATCGATTGTGTTTGAACCCTTGTTTTTTGATGCATGCTCAGCTATAGGGAAACCAACTCAATGAATGTATCAAAAAGGCGAAGAGAGTGCACTTAAAAAATATTAAAGAGCTTTTCTTCGTTCTCTGAAAACAGAAAGTTTGCCGTATGAAACCCAATATTCATCCTGACTATCATCAGATTTATGTTGTTATGACTGATGGAACCAAATATACGACGCGTTCAACATGGGGAAAAGAAGGGGATACATTGAATTTGGATATTGATCCCACAACCCATCCGGCGTGGATTGGTGGGTCACAAACACTTGTTGACCGTGGCGGACGTGTTTCCAAATTTAAAAACCGCTTTGGAAATCTTGGCGTATAATTTTTGCTTCAATCTTGGTGGGGGCTTTATTTGATAAAGTCCCAACGAGACCAGGCCTAAAAAAGCAAAGCCCTTAAAGGAAAAGATTTAAAAGAGGGCTTTACCTTAAGAAATTTAAGAATAAGAAATTTAAGGAAAATCCTTTTAGGGTTGAAAAAGATTAAGCGACGCAAAGGTTGCTTTTTTCGCAGATTTTACCGATAGTTTGGTTTTTCCGTGCTTTTACTGATCAATAAGGCGCTTGTTTTCAGCCTGAAGAAGCGCCTATCAGGAGGCTACAAAATCCCTATTTATAGTGTCTTACAGGTCGTTGCAGGGGGATCAGGCCCCATAAAAGGGATAGCCAAAGAAAGGGCAATAATTACAGGAAAGTGGCCCATGAAAGGGGGGCAGAAAGCACCCACCTCATGAGAAAGAATCCTTAATTCGCCTGATTAAAAAAACGGATCGTTTTTCAACAGAGAGCCAAAATTTTAAACAAACACTCTTTATTTTAAACAAACACTCTTTTAAGCAGCCACTATTAAAAGCGGACATGATTATAAACAGGCGCTATTTTAAGCTGATAATGCCGCTAAAACTTCATCACTCACATCAAAATTAGCATAGACATTTTGCACGTCGTCATCTTCTTCCAATGTAGAGATGAGGCGTAAAATTGACATGGCTTTTTCTTCATCGACAGGGGCAAGTGTGGTTGGCTTCCAAATGGTTTTGATGGATTCTGCCTCGCCTAGGGTTGCTTCAAGCATTTTTGAAACTTCGCCAATATCTTCAAACGCACACGTAATATGATGACCTGTTTCTTCTGATTGCACGTCTTCCGCGCCTGCTTCAATGGCGGCTTCCATAACGCTTTCTGCTGTACCGGCTTCAGGCTTGTAGATAATTTCACCAATCCGGTTAAACATAAAGCCTACTGACCCTGTTTCCCCCAAAGCACCGCCAGCTTTGGTAAAGGCTGCACGCACATTGGAAGCGGTGCGGTTACGGTTATCGGTGAGGGCTTCAACAATGATAGCCACGCCGCCAGGGCCGTATCCCTCATACCGGACTTCATCATAATTTTCGACATCCCCGCCTGAAGCTTTCTTAATCGCTCGTTCAATATTATCTTTTGGCATCGATTGTGATTTAGCATTTTGCACAGCAAGTCTTAAACGCGGGTTCATCGCCGGGTCAGGAGAACCTTGTTTGGCAGCAACCGTAATTTCACGTGCAAGTTTAGAAAATACCTTTGAGCGTACTGCATCTTGGCGCCCTTTACGGTGCATAATATTTTTAAATTGTGAATGGCCTGCCATTGGCTCCCTCTCTGTTTAATGAGTGAGTGATCGATACTATTTCGCTTGTGCTTAAAAAGCACTTATGAAAGGGTATAGACGATTGAACGAAGGCCTTTATAAAAAAAATCCTATCAAAGGTAAAGATCCTCATAAAGAGAGATATCTTGTCGTGGCATAAAAATCACGTTATAAACAAAGGATCACGCTATAAAAAGGGGTCATTGTGTGATAGAAGTAATGTATTCGCAGCCAAAGTGGGATGTTAATGTCTTAATTTAAGGAGATATTCGTGTCTACTGATTTGGGGCGAATGAAGAGGGCCTCTTTTTTTATATAAAATTTATATAGAAAAAGAGCGCAAACCCTGTGGCTTGACGAAACTGTGATCTGCTGGTCCCTATGATTTGAAAAAATCTATGGTTAAAAAACCTTTGGCTTGAAAAACTCGTGATTTGATGATCTACAGATTGAAAAATCTACAGTTTGAAAATGGGCAGTTTCCTGCCTTTAAAAAGGAAAGCAAGCTACCTTTAAAAAAGGAAAGATAAGGAATAAGAAAAATGGCAACGCAACTCTTGATGCCCAAAGCAACAGCTGTTTGGCTGGTTGATAATACAGCACTTTCTTTTGAACAAATTGCAGATTTTTGTAAATTGCATGTGTTGGAGGTAAAAGCGATTGCCGATGGTGACAGTTCTTGCAGTATTAAAGGGCTTAACCCTATCAGCTCTGGGCAATTGACACGCAGTGAGATTACGCGCGTTGAGGCAGATCCAACAGCTCGTCTTAAACTTGCTGAATCTAAAGTAAACATTCCTCTTCCTAAGCGTAAAGGTGCACGCTACATTCCTCTTTCTCGGCGCCAAGACCGCCCAAATGGAATTTTATGGTTGGTACTCAACCATCCTGAATTAAAAGATGCACAAATTGCACGATTAATTGGAACAACAAAGTCAACCATTGAGCAAATTCGTAATAGAACCCATTGGAATAGCTCTAATCTTACTCCTATGGACCCTGTTGGGTTGGGATTGTGTTCGCAAATTGATTTCGAGATTGAATTGCGGCGTGCTGCAAAAAATCGTCCTCAGTCTGAACAGCGGGATGAAACTTTGTTGCCTGCATCTGTTACAGAAAATGCTCTCTTCGATTTAATGAGAAAGAAGGGGGAAGATAAATCTATAAAGAATCAAGAATTTGACGCAGATAAGGTTTTTGCTAAATTAAATACACAGGTAAGAGACGCGCAAGACGCTGAATAGATATTTTAAGAGAGGTTTTAAAAAGGGCACAGCAGAGACGCAAGTCAAACAGGTGATACTTATGCCTTAAGGCGTTTGTGTTTCCTAGCGGGCGGCTTTGACAAAGGGGCTTTGATAAAATGGCCCTATCAATAGGGTAAGGTGAGAGATTTTTGTTAAAAGATGAAAAATAAAAAAAGAAGACGAGTATAAAAAAGACAAAGATTTTTCTTACTTAATTCTTGTTGGGATTTTTTTAATGATACTGCATTAAATTTTCCCTTTTAGTGCTTTTAAATTACCCCAACTTTGACCTTTATAAGGAGGAGAATGAGCGTATGGGTTTTGTTCACAGAATTATCCGCTGTCCATTGACTATGGTCTTTGTTTGTTTGCTAAGTGTGGCTGGATGTGGGAAAAAAAATATCAATCCAACCAATGGTATGGGATTTTTTGCAAACAATGCAGAGTATAGTTATGGGAATGCGACGCCAGGTTCAGAGCAAGATTTTGCGATAACTGTTGGTGATCGTGTTTTCTTTAGTCTTGATTCTTCTGTTATTGAAGCGGACGCTCAACGTATTTTAGTGCGCCAAGCAGAATGGTTGCTTCTTTATCCCCATCATACCATCATGATTGAAGGCCATGCGGATGACCGCGGAACACGCGAGTATAATCTAGCTCTTGGGCAACGCCGTGCTATTGCGGTACGGGATTATTTGGTTTCTCTTGGTGTTTCTCCACAACGGATGAAAACCATGTCTTACGGTAAAGAAAGGCCTGTTGCTGTGTGTGATGATATCTCTTGTTGGAATCAAAATCGACGGGTGGTTATTAGCATTACGTCAGGGCGCGGTGCGTAAGGGTTTTTGTCAAAAATCTATTTTTCCTATTGAGAAAGAGAGCTTTATTGCTGAAAAAAGAGCAGGGCGTGTTAACTGCTTAAGGGCATAAGGGTGGTTTTTATAGAAGAGCAATAGCCCTGCAAGCTTTTTACGCAAAGCTTTTTGCCTGCATTGAGCCCGTTTTGTTTTTGTGCTCGCTCCCTTTTAAGAGAGTCTGGCTTTCTTGAGGATGCTCTCTTTTTACGCAAAGCTTTTTGCCTCTATTGAGTCCGTTTTGTTTTTTCGCTCGCTTCCTTTTAAGAGAGTTTGGCTTTCTTGAGAATGCTCTCTTTTTACGCAAAGCTTTTTGCCTCTATTGAGCCCGTTTTGTTTTTGCGCTCACTCCCTTTTAAGAGAGTATGGCTTTCTTGAGGATGCTCTCTTTTTGCGCAAAGCTTTTTGCCTCTATTGAGCCCGTTTTGTTTTTTCGCTCACTTCCTTTTAAGAGAGTTTGTCTTTCTTGAGAATGCTCTCTTTTTGCGCAAAGCTTTTTGCCTCTATTGAGCCCGTTTTGTTTTTGCGCTCGCTTCCTTTTAAGAGAGTCTGGCTTTCTTGAGAATGCTCTCTTTTTGCGCAAAGCTTTTTGCTTCTATTGAGCCCGTTTTGTTTTTGTGCTCGCTTCCTTTTAAGAGAGTTTGTCTTTCTTGAGGATACTCTTTTTTGCAGATTTTTTATTTTTCGCTTTAAGAAGAGGACGAATTCGGGGGGGGAGCGCTTTCATATGATCGTGTTTTTTCGGCAGGCCTGGCCATCTGGCTCTTTTCCCAGCAGACCGTGTTATCCATGTCTTTTCCAGCTGACAAAAAAGATAAGAAGGCAAAAAGAGAAAGGGCTTTTGAGGTATCTTCTAAATATTTTTCGGGTTTTACGTGTGTTCTTTCCCAAAAATTCAAGATAAGGTTGAAGTTCACTGTGAGTCTCGCTACTCTTGGAGCCACTTGAAAAGCTATAAACGCTTTTGTCAGGGTGTTTCAACAGGGATAAATAGTGAACAATATTTTATCAAAGCCTTAAGGAAGGAAAAATCGTTTTCAGTGTTTGTTGAATTAGCAAAAAATGTGTTTAAAGAGTCGGATTTTGCTCAGTGTCAGAAACTGATCTTAGCGGTTTCAGGAGGAAGTGATTCGCTGGCTTTGTTGTTTTTGCTGAGAGACTATTTCAAAACATGGTCTGCTGCTGATGAGACTGTTTCCTCAAGATCTCTTTCTTCTGGGCCACTTTTTTCTGATATTATACCTGAAAATAATTTTCAAAGCACTCCTAAGACGATGCCTGATTTCTCTGAGGCTATCCCTGGGACTATTTCTGAAGAAATGTCTGAAGCTATTTCTGAGATTACTTCCTCTGAACCCTTTTCCTCAGGATCTTTCTCTTCTGGGCTTCTCTCTGCTGAAAATATTCCTGTTAAAAAAATCCCCCCTGAAATTATTGTGGTGACGGTTGATCATCAATTGCGTGCAGAATCTGCTTTGGAAGCAGAAAATGTTGCTGCTCTTTGTCGCGCGTATCACATTAAACATGTCATTGTGCGGTGGGAAGGCGAAAAGCCAAAGACAAATATTGCTCAACAAGCCCGTATTGCCCGCTATGATTTGCTTTTTAAAGAAGCTGAAAAACAAGGTGCAACATTGATTATGACAGGGCATACGCTCAATGATCAGGTGGAAACTTATCACATGCGTCGTCAACGCCTTCACAAGGGTGCTGTTGTTGCTGAGCCAGAGGGAGAGGATGATACAAAGCAAGAGGCCGATACTAGACAAAAAATTGGAGCAGAGAAAAAAGCCAAGCCAGAGATAGAAGTCCAACCAGAGGTCTGCCTAGAAAGAGGGGCAGAAGCTCAACCAGAGACAGAGCTTGCACTCAATGTTGTGCCACAAGCAGAGTCAAAGGCACCCAAAAAGGCCGAGAAAGCGGCGGGTCGTGGTGCATATCAAGAATTTGCTGCTGAAAATGTGGAGCAAGGTTTATCAGGTTACGATGGGGAAAGCTTGTCAGGTTACGATAAGCAAAGTCTATCAGGTTGCGATGGGGAAAGTGTGTCAGGTTGCGATGGGGAAAGTTTATCAGATCAAAATTTATCAAATCAGAGAGAAGAGAGCGATTTATTTTATGAACGGGGTTTAGCCTGTATCCCGAGAGAGGCATTGTTGCGTGGCAAGGTGCGTTTGATCCGCCCTTTACTTGGCGTTAAGCGGAAAATATTGCGTGCTTATTTATCTTTGCAAGGAACATCATGGATCGATGACCCGACCAATGAAGATCGCAAATTTGAACGCGTGCGTGTGCGCCATTCTCTGCATCAACAAAAGCTTGCTGACATCGCCAAAAAGGTTAATCACGCGGCTGTGCAACGGCGCAAACAAGCGCAAGATATTGCAGATTTGATTTTGGCTTTAGATATTTGTGTTGAATATGGGCGTTGCTTTATCAGGAAGCCTGCACCCTTCTTACAACAGCATGCCAGCTTTCCCTTTGTTGTTGGGTTGTTTGTGGTGTTGATGGGGGGCAATCCTTATTTACTGCCTTCTCGAAAAGTGGCAGCGCTTGGGCGAAAATTATCTTTACAGCATCCAGAAAAACAACGTTTCACGCTGGCTGGGTCTGTTATCGAATATAATCACAAAGGCATTGTGTGTTGGCGCGAAGCACGCAACATTAAGGAAGAAATTCTCTTCCCAGGACAAAGCTTGCTGTGGGATGGGCGCTATCAGATCACCAATCATGATGACGAGGCTATCCGCGTTGGACCAGCAGATATTGACCATTTAAAATATTTTCTCAAACAAGGAGCTATGGAGGGTATCTTGAATTTTGAGCGGCCTCATTTTCCCTCTTTACAGTCTCTTTTGATGATTTCGAAGAGTCAAGGCGTTGATATTCCAGATTTGACTCCCCATCTCTATAGTAAGCGCAAAGTCATCATCAAACGTATTATGGCACCCTTTGATTGGTTGTTATCACGCGAAGATGCTGCTATCGTTAATGTTGTAGAGCCTTTATTAAACATCGAGTAAAAGAATTGAAAAAAATTATCCTAAAAGATTAAGAAACCGCTTTCTTTCTCTTGGCAAGGCTGAGACAAGATTATATGCTATAAAGACTTCTTCGAGAACCTGTATCTGATAAATGGGCCAAATATGAATTCTAATTTTCGATCCTTGATGATTTGGGGCCTTATCGCCTTATTTTTAATCGTTTTATTTTCTTTTTTTAATGGCAACAGGCAACGCGCCAGCAATGGTGAGGTTTCCTATTCCGAATTTTTACAAAAGATCGACAATAATGAATTGAAAACGGTGACCATCCAAGGTCAGAAATTAACAGGGCAAACGGCGGATCGTCGTATGATTTCAACTTATGCGCCAAGAGATCCCGGTTTGGTACAAAGATTAAATACAAACAAGGTTAATATTAGAGCTGTGCCCGAAAGCTCTGGCAATAGCATTTTCCTCAATTTATTATTCTCACTGCTTCCTGTTCTGATTATCGTGGGGGCATGGATCTTCTTTATGCGGCAAATGCAAGGGGGATCACGCGGTGCCCTGGGCTTTGGAAAATCAAAAGCAAAATTGCTGACAGAAGCGCAAGGGCGTGTCACCTTTAAAGATGTTGCTGGGGTTGAAGAAGCTAAGCAAGATTTGCAAGAAATTGTCGATTTTTTGCGTGAACCACAAAAATTTCAGCGTTTAGGGGGGCGTATCCCACGAGGCGTTTTGTTGGTGGGACCGCCAGGAACCGGAAAAACATTGCTAGCACGCTCTATTGCTGGGGAAGCCAATGTACCGTTTTTCACCATTTCAGGGTCAGATTTTGTTGAAATGTTTGTTGGTGTTGGAGCAAGCCGTGTGCGCGACATGTTTGAACAGGCGAAGAAAAATGCTCCTTGCATTATCTTTATCGATGAAATTGACGCTGTTGGCCGGCATCGTGGTGCCGGGTTGGGCGGTGGAAATGATGAACGGGAACAGACATTAAACCAGCTGCTGGTTGAAATGGATGGCTTTGAACCCAATGAAAGCATCATTCTTATTGCTGCAACAAACCGGCCAGATGTGTTGGACCCTGCTTTGTTAAGACCAGGGCGGTTTGACCGACAAGTTGTGGTGCCCAACCCTGATGTTGCTGGGCGTGAGAAGATTTTAGAAGTTCATGTGCGCAATGTGCCTTTGGCGCCAAATGTTAATTTGAGAGTTTTAGCACGGGGAACCCCGGGATTTTCAGGGGCGGATTTGATGAATCTTGTCAATGAAGCTGCTTTGATGGCGGCAAGCCGCAATAAAAAAGTGGTCACAATGCAAGAGTTTGAAGATGCCAAAGATAAAGTGATGATGGGGGCTGAACGCCGTTCAACCGCCATGACACAGGAAGAAAAAGAACTCACTGCTTATCACGAAGCAGGGCACGCAATTGTGGCTTTAAATGTGCCTGTCAGTGACCCTGTTCATAAAGCAACAATCGTGCCACGGGGCCGGGCTTTGGGGATGGTGATGCAATTGCCTGAAGGCGATCGTTATTCCATGAGCTATCTCTGGATGGTTTCACGTTTGGCCATTATGATGGGCGGAAGAGTGGCAGAAGAGTTGAAATTTGGCAAAGAAAATATCACCTCTGGGGCTGCATCGGACATTGAACAGGCAACAAAATTGGCCCGTGCTATGATCACCCGGTGGGGGTTTTCCGATATGCTTGGACATGTTGCTTATGGTGACAATCAAGATGAAATCTTTTTGGGCCATTCTGTGGCAAGGACACAAAATATCTCTGAAGAAACCGCCCGCATGATTGATGCTGAGGTACGCAGACTGATTGATGACGCCTATAAAACAGCGACAAAAATTCTCAAAACACAAAATAAACAATGGTTAGCCTTGGCGCAAGGATTATTGGAATATGAAACATTAACGGGGACAGAAATTAATGAAGTGATTGCAGGAAAACCTCCTTCACGCACACAGGGCAGTGATACTGCGCCTTTGCGCACGTCTTCTGTGCCGAAGATTGGCGCTAAAAATAGCAAAGGGGCTTCAAAGTCTGGTGATGCTGAAGAAACAGAACCAAGCGTTGGGACAAAAGCTACCGCAGCGAGTTCTGCTAAAAAGGTGGTAAAAAAT
Source organism: Bartonella bacilliformis KC583 (assembly GCF_000015445.1). Classification (NCBI taxonomy): domain Bacteria; kingdom Pseudomonadati; phylum Pseudomonadota; class Alphaproteobacteria; order Hyphomicrobiales; family Bartonellaceae; genus Bartonella; species Bartonella bacilliformis. Next base: position 181,241 of record NC_008783.1, read on the forward strand.
GCGTCTGCTAAAAGTGCGGAAAAGAAGGCATCCGGCACACAAGTCAAAGCAGCAACACCGGCCGCAACGTCTATCAAAGCCACATCAGCGAAGGTAGCATCAGCGAAAGCGGAAACAGAGAATGTAGCATCGGCGCAGGCAGCAACAGAGAATGTAGCCATGGTAAAAGCAGCAACAGCCAATGTGGCCAAGAAAAGCGTGGAAAGTGCGCAGGCTGATGATGCTGAAAAAAAACGTCTAGAAGAGCATAATAAATCAGCACATAATAAAAAAGGCAATTTAACGGCAGGAGCCGCAAGCAACACAGAAGATGAAAAGTAAGGGTATCTGCGTGATACGAGAAAGGGAGCCTTCTTTTTTATAGGGGTCCCCTGTTGCACAGCATCATGCTTTTTCAATGATAAGAACCAAATTTGTGAAAATAAGAGCCACGCTCTTATTCTTGCAAGACAGATTGCCAACAAGAATGCGTGAAGATTGAAGCCCATGAGCATTGCACTTTTGTTAAAAATATGAGCATTGAACTTTTGTCAAAAATGATGTGTGAAGATTGAGGTCTCGTAAGGGTGAAGTTTTGTCAGCAAAGGCATGTGGACTTAAAATTTGTATAGGATTGAGGCTCTATCGACAAGGACATGATGAGTGAGCTCTAAGAGTAAGCTCTTGTTAAAATGGCCTATGGAGATTTTGGCCTTTGTTGAAATTTGGAAATGGGATAACGCTTTCAACGTTGAGCTTTCTGCTCTAAATTTTCAGCTTTGATAAATGGACCGCGTCTAGGGAGATGAGTTATTCTTTGCAGCTGTTCAGTATAGAGTAAAAGGGTTTTGCGAGAATTTTTTAAAATGAGGTGAGCATTTTCTTAAATGAGATTGTAGAGAAATAAAGGCTATTCTTTTTGTGAATTTTAGATCAGTTTATAAAAACAGTGTGTGGTTTTTCAGGATTTAGAGAATAGTGTAAGTCGGGAACTCATGAAAAGGGTTGCGTCTTGTTTTGTTGAAAAAGATAAGCACTCTGGGGGAAAGTTTGTAACGGGCTTCAAACAGTCGTGGTAAAGGAAACAAAATGGCGCGTAAATATTTCGGTACAGATGGAATCCGTGGAAAAGCTAATATTTTCCCCATGACACCAGATTTCGCCATGAAAGTGGGGATAGCTGTTGGTGTTTTGTTTCGATCAAAAGCGACATCCCGTCGTGTTGTCATCGGGAAAGATACTCGATTATCTTGTTATATGCTTGAAAATGCTTTGGTTGCAGGGTTCACAGCAGCAGGGATGGATGCCTTTTTGCTGGGGCCTATCCCAACACCTGCTGTGGCGATGTTGTGTCGTTCATTACGCGCTGATATTGGGGTGATGATTTCTGCCTCTCATAATGCTTTTTATGATAATGGCATCAAGCTTTTTGGTCCTGATGGTTTTAAGCTGTCAGATGAAAAAGAAACAAAAATAGAGGCTTTGCTTGATTCTGATATTTCAGAACTGCCCCTGGCCAATTGTGAAGAAATTGGGCGAGCAAAACGGGTTGAAGGCGATATTTATCGTTATATTGAGTATGCCAAGCGGACTTTGCCGCGTGATGTGCGTTTGGATGCTTTGCGTATTGTGGTTGATTGTGCCAATGGTGCTACCTATAAAGCGGCGCCGCGTGCTTTATGGGAATTAGGGGCTGAGGTTATTGCCATTAATGATGAACCTAATGGTTTTAATATTAATCAAGAATGTGGTTCAACAGATCTGACATCTTTAAGAAATAAAGTTCATGAAGTGCGTGCTGATGTTGGTATTGCACTTGATGGTGATGGCGATCGTGTTTTGATGGTTGATGAAAAAGGGCAAATGATTGATGGTGATCAGTTGATTGCGGTCATTGCGGAACATTGGCACAAAACTGGGCGGTTGCACCATAAAGGCATTGTGACAACGGTGATGTCGAATTTAGGGTTGGAGCGCTTTTTATCGGAAAAAGGGCTAAAGCTTATCCGCACAGATGTTGGGGATCGCTATGTTGTTGATATGATGCGCCAGAAGAAATATAATATTGGTGGTGAATCCTCTGGCCATATTATTTTGAGTGATTTCTGCACCACGGGGGATGGCTTGGTGGCCGCTTTGCAGGTTTTGGCTTGTATGAAGGAAAGTCAACAACCGATGAGCCAGTTGTGTAAGCGCTTTGAGCCTGTGCCACAAATTTTGAAAAACAAGGTCGTGCACAATAAAAATGTCTTGCAAAAGTCTGAAGTGCAAGCAGCCCTTACGAAAGCCTCTGAGCATTTAGGCAAAGAGGGGCGGCTGTTGGTGCGCGCTTCTGGGACAGAACCGGTGATCCGTGTCATGGCAGAAGGGGATGACCGCAAAGCTATGACTGCTATAGTTGATGATCTCATTACGCTGATTGCGCGCCATGATCATGATTAAGACAAAATCATCATGGGGAAATTTTTCCCGTGTACGATTTCTCCCATGTACAATTTCTTTCTGTGCAAAATGTTGTGAAGCTTTTCCCTAAAAGGCAAGATCCCCTATAGGGATGGGGCTGGAATTAAGGGTTTAAAGGGAGGATTTGGGATTTAAGTGTTTAAGGATCGGGGTTGGGGATAAAGTCCTAAGGGTTTAGATTTTGGGGCATAGAGCCCGATCAGAAGGTTTTGTTTTGGAAGATTTTGCTTTTGCTTAAAGAGCATTTCCCAGCTCTGCTGGTATTTCATAACCTTTGTTTTATAAGGTTAAACTTTGAGATCAAAAATTTAGTCCAACAATGATAGCCATGATAGCCATGTTGCTTATGCTTATTCACAGGAGCAATTTCATGCTGTTGCACTTTGTGTAAACAGACCAACCTTCTTCGTGCAGAATGTGCATCAAGTATGCAGAGTGTGCATCAAGTATGGAGAATATGCAGTCAAAGGGTTACAAGGGGGCTAGAGAGGGCTTTGTTAATGCGGAACGGATCTCACTCTTTATCATTTTCATGTTGTTTTTTTATAAATTTTCATTGCAAGGGGGAAGAAAAGTCTCTGTGAAGGGGAGGCGGAAAAGGGCAAGGCTTGACTTAAACAAGATTTGTTTTCGGTTCTCTCTTGATTTGTTTTCGGTTCTCTCTTATGGTCGGGAAGCTTTATTTATTTTGTGTTGTTGGCCTTTGATCGTGAAGGGGCAAAAAATACAGTTGCAATATAATCGCGATATAGTCAAAGAAACAATAAAAACAATGCAAATGATGAGGGTACAGTAACACTGTCTGCGAGGGAGAAATGGGACCTGACGTAGCACCACTTCTAGAGGGTAATTTCCCTTCATTTGCAGCGCATGATTTTTCCCCTCTTGGCATGTTTATGGCAGCCGATTTTGTTGTAAAAGCCGTGATGGTTCTTCTTATTTTGGCATCTATTGTATCGTGGACAATTGCTTTTGCCAAAATCGTTGAAATCACTTTGGCAAAACGCAAAGCACGGCGCGCTTTACACTCCGCTCAGCAGGCGCAGACTTTGGCGTGTTTGGTGGATCAGTTGCAAAATCAAACAGGGGCGAGTGTTTTATTTCTCCAAGAGACATTGAGAGAAATTTCTTTGTCAACACAACAGGATGTTAGTCTATCCGCACAACAGGGCTTTATCTCATCCATGCAACAAGGTGTTGCTGGACAAAAAGGCGTTGCTCTATCAACAATGCAACAGGGTTTTTCCGTACAAAAGGGCGTTCCTCTGTCAACAATGCAACAGGGTGTTTCCGTACAAAAAGGTGTTCCTTTGTCAACAACGCAACAGAGCGCTGCTGGGTCTGAAGAGGCAGAGAACAACAATAATCCAGACATTCTTTCAGGCATGCTCCATGAAGGTGTGAAAGAACGGGTTCATTCGCTGTTATCGCGCTCCTTATTGGTGGCAACACAGCGTATGGCAGCAGGCAATGCTATCTTGGCAACGATTGGGGCCATTTCTCCCTTTGTCGGGCTTTTTGCAACCGTTTGGGGGATTATGAATTCCTTTATTGGAATTGCAAAAACACAAACAACGCGGTTAGATGTGGTGGCACCAGGCATTGCGGAAGCCTTATTGGCAACGGCTCTTGGGCTTTTTGTTGCGATCCCCGCTGTGGTGATGTACAATGGTTTGTCACGTGCCTTGAGCCATTATCGCAGTGATTTAGGCAATGTCGCTGCGGCCATTGAAAGACTCTTAAGTCGTGATATGGATCGACAAAGACAACAAAAAAGTCTCCAATAATGGCCATGAATTTTCGAGATGATTGGGATAATGCAGAAGATTTTGAGCTCAATAATACAATCAATGTGACGCCTTTCATTGATGTTATTTTGGTGTTGCTCATTGTTTTTATGGTGGCAGCGCCTTTGGCTACATCGGTCATTCCTGTTCAACTGCCATCTGTTACGCAAGAGCCTGTTTCACATCCTGATGAACCACTTTACATTACTTTAAAAAAGGATGAATCTTGGTATGTCGGCAATAAGCCTGTGAGTGAGGCTGATTTTATGGAGATCTTATCTCAAGAGACTGAGCAGAATCTTGAAACGAAGATTTTAATCAATGCTGATGCTGAAATTGATTATGGCTATGTGGTGGGTGTGATTGATCGGGTCCGCATGGCTGGCTATACCAAAATTGGCCTTGTCGGGCTGCAAAAAACGGCCAATAAAACGGTTGAGACTATTCCTGCTGAATAATCTTTACGACTTTCTCAATGATTTAAAAACTTTACGCGTAAACAAAAAACCTCATGCTTAAATTAAATAAGTGAGGGACATATTTTCTTAAAGCATTTTCGCGGGTCGTGGTTGTGCATGGGGCGCGTAAATGTTGAGGGAGAAGTTTTCTGGCGTTTTTTCTCAGCATCATCAGCTTTTTGTGCTCTCTTCATATTCTTCTTCACTGTTTTGGCCGGTGTGCTGGATACCCTTCTTTTTTGCACCTTTAGAACAGGAAGTAGAAGTGATTTCGCGAGTTATGGCGGAAGGGTATAGAGAGTGCATGTTATTATTAGGTGCATAGTAGATAATATATGAGGATATATGGGGGCAGGAGCAGGCGTGAATGGAGGTGCCATGTCTCTGGAGTTACATGTCTGGAATTACATGCATGAAGGTGAGGGGGTACCCATGTTCGTGCTGTATGGGGGTATGTGTGCCTAGTCGTTGCGCGCATGGAGCGCGTAAATGTTGAGGGAGCAGTTTTTGGGCGTTTTTTCTCAGTATCATCGGCCTTTTTCACGCTCTTCACATTCTTCTTCACTGTTTTGGCCGGTATGCTGGATGCCCTTCTTTTTTGCACCTTTAGAACAGGAAGTAGAAGTGATTTCGTGAGTTATGGCGGAAGGGTATAGAGAGTGCATGTTATTATTAGGTGCATAGTAGATAATATATGAGGATATAGTGGGGGCAGGAGCAGGCGTGAATGGAGGTGCCATGTCTCTGGAGTTACATGCATGAAGGTGAGGGTATCCATGTTCGTGCTGTATGGGGGGAGGTGTGCTTAGTCGTTGCGCGCATGGAGCGCGTGCGTAAATGTAAGTGCATGCGATGGGGGCAGAAGCCGGCGTATAGAGTTGTGTGAATATAGGTGCCATAGGGTGAGGACGTATAGGCTTGATGCTCAGCTTCTGTCTTTTCATGGAGAGTGTTGGGTCATGGAGAGTGTTGGGCTTTGTAAGGGGATGATCAAGCCTTGCATAGTGATGGGGCTATAGGTGCAAGTGTTTCAGCCTTATGCTGGCAGGTATTTAAGAGTGTGTTACAAGGCATTTACGCATAAATACGCATAAAGGTGAGCACATAGATGTTTGTGCATGGAGAATCCGATGGGGGAGAGGAATAGATAGCAGAGATGGATGGTGCAAAGCGCACCATCACTATCATCGTGATTTTTATTATAGATTTATATTATTTCTGCCCTGTTGAACCAAAGCCGCCAGTGCCGCGCCCTGTGTTAGGTTGATTGCTAAGATCTGTTTGAGAAGAGGTAAGATCTGAATTTGGGTCCAGCAGGCGAACTTCCACCTGAGTCACAGGAGCGATGACCGTTTGGGCAATGCGCATTCCACGTTCAATGATAAAGTCTTCTTGGCCTAAATTGATCAGCAACACTTTTACCTCACCACGGTAATCACTATCAATCGTGCCTGGGGTGTTGAGGCAGGTGATGCCATTCTTTAAAGCTAAGCCAGAGCGTGGGCGTATTTGTGCTTCAAAACCAGGGGAGAGATGAAAAATAAGACCTGTGGGGATAAGAGCCCGCTGCCCAGGGGAGAGTGTGATGCTCTCATTTTCAGGAAGCGCGGCCCGTAGATCAAGACCTGCTGAGCCTTCTGTGGCATAATGGGGAAGTCCTAGACCTTGTCCATGTTCAAGGCATTGAACCCATAAAGGTAATTTTTGCGATGGAGAGGAAGAATTGTGTGCGTCTTGCAAAGACATGTGGGGATGATGATCAGACATGGCAAAAGATTTCCAAAACAGTAAAAAACAGACGAAATGTTAACACCAGCATGTTTTTAAAAAACAAGCCGATAAAGGGCGCACTCTATGGGATGAGCTGTGCTCCACTAAAGGTGCACCCCACGCGATGAGCTATACTTCGCAGTATATACGTTACCAAAAAAATGTCTGTAATAAAAACCAAAATTCCACCAAGAAGATGGTGGTGTAACACTTGGCCCAAAAGAGGGAAGAGCAAGCAAGTATGGCTTAAGAGGGAGAAAGGCAAGGAGCAGCCTAAATGGCAAGAAGATGTTGGCGTAGAAAGGGAGGAGAAGATGTTGGGTGTGAGGCCATGAAAGGGTAGGGACGCAGCTGATGTGAGGCACGTCTTACGAGGGGAAAAGGCATGTCCTAAAGGGCGCAAAGATGGTGGCAGTGAGGGGGCAGGGAAGAGTGAGAGGCAACATTATGTGAGACTTCTTGAGAAAGTGAGAAGACGTTGGTAGGGGCATGCCTAAATGGCAAGAAGATATTAGAGTGAAGCTTTCTTAAAAGGATGAAGAAGGAACGGTTTAAGAAGGCAGCTGGTGCAGAGCACGGATTAAGAGAGAGGAAGAAGAACAGGGCTCAGCCTAAGAGAAGAAGAAGACCTTTGCATACGGCATGGCCTATTTGCATGAGTCATGGCCTGAGAGGATGGAGGAAAGATGTGGCTTCAGAAGGTAAAAAATGTTGGTATGAAGTTTGACTGAAGAAGAGGAAATGTAAGACACGTCTTAAAGAGCAAAAAGATGTTGTGTGTGAGGGGACAGAGAAGAGTGAGAGGCAATATGAAGTGGGCTATCTTAAGAGGGCGAGAAGACGTTGGTGGGAGCATGCCTAAGGGGAAAAAAATGGTGGCATGAAGCCTGAAAGGGCAGGAACATGGCTGGTATGACGCATAACTTCAGAAGGAGAAAGGTATGTCCTAAAGGACAAAAAGATGGTGGCGGTGAGGTGAGCGGAGAAGAGTGAGAGGTAACACCATGTGAGGCACGGCCTCAAGAGGAGAAGAGCAAGGCATGGCTTAAGCGGAGAACCTTGCTTCCTCTTCCAGATTTATGCACTGCCAATCAAAATACCGGTCGCAAAGACCAAAATACCACCAACAATCACCTGTAGGGAAGCACGCCAAAAAGGTGTTGCCATAAATTTATTTTGAATCCAAACAATGGCCCATAATTCAAAAAACACAATAATAAGCGCAAGAATTGTTGCCGCGTAAAAAGAGGAAAGCAAATAAGGCAATGTATGGCCCAGCCCACCCAGCGTTGTCATGATGCCGTTGGCGATGCCTCTTTTCAGTGGTGAGCCGCGCCCGGATAATTTGCCATCATCGTGGGCGGCTTCTGTAAACCCCATGGAAAGACCCGCCCCAATGGAAGCAGAAAGGCCTATTAAAAAGGTTTTATGAGTGTCACCCGTGGCAAAAGCTGCAGCAAAAATTGGCGCCAGAGTAGAAACAGATCCATCCATTAAACCCGCAAGGCCAGGTTGGATCCATGTTAACAATCGTTGCCGATATTTGGGTGACGAATGGATAGGGTCTGTTGGCTTTGCTCCTTCTGCATAGGCTGCTTGTATAGCTGGTACCGATGCAGGAGAGGCTTCAGGAAGCCATGACTCTAAAATTTTTACATAATTTTTACAAGAAAAACACTGACAGCGTTGATGATGCTGCGAGGAATGATCCTTCGTATTGGCAGGGAAGGTTGCTTTTAAAGGGCAAGACAGCTGCAGTGGTGCTTGGCTATTGCTGTAGCAATAAAGGGTTGCACAAGGTCCTGTCACTGTTAAAGCATGAGAGTCTGTGTAAGAGGTAGAGAATTTGCGTTTCAACAGTGAAAAAAGGGCTTCAAACATAACAGACCTTTGTAATTTAGAATTATTCTAAAACATAAAGCATCAAAAATAAAAGTCAATCCGAAATCAGAATTTTCTGTGTGATAAGGTAAGAAACTCTGTGTTTTGTTGCTGTGCAAGAGAGGGGACAAGAGTTGTGATGGGGGGAGTGTAAGGGAGAAAATGGCCGTAATGAGGGCTATAATATAAGGGAGATAGAGCTGTCATGGAGAGGGATTATGAGTGAAAGGTGTAAAGTGATGGAAGATATGATGGAGAACTGTGACAGGGGCCATGGAGGGGGCCATGATAAGGGCCATAATGGATGGCTGTAATGGGAGGTTCTCATGGAGGGTTGTGGGTATGTTGTGCATGGCTTGTGGATGCGATGTGGCATAGTTTGTGGATGTAGCGCGTATATCCTGTGGATTGCAGCACCTTTTTATGTGTGGGATGTTGCTCTTTAAGCGCAGGATTTTATGCTATTTTGCGTTTTGATAACATCCCCTTTGAGGCAACAAAAAGGCTAAGCAGCATATAAAACAGGCTTGCTACGGCGTTCCATCCTGCAAAGGATAAAAAGAGAAAATGCCCTGGAGCTTGCGAACAAGAAGGTGGTTGGATATTGTTTAAGTGATGCAATAAGTGGTTGGCATTTGTGGTGAGCCTTGTTGCCCCTACGCCACAACTGGTTGGCGCAGGCCAAAGTTGATATTCAATCCCCACATGATAGATCGCTAAGCCAAGGCTACAGGCCATGATCCCCCCAACACATAAAAACAAAAACCTTACCCAGCAAGATGTTTTGACAAACCATGCCCATAGGCTGGCGGTGCCCAAAAAAACAAGAGCACTGTAATAAGGCAAGCGCTCAATAAGGCATAAAGAACATGGGAGATACCCCCCAATATATTCAAAACCAAGAGCCAGACCCACAGTGACTAAGAGACTGAGAGTAAGGCATAACGCCCAAAAACATCGTTCTTTATTGCTTTGTGTTTGGTAAAGATGTTTATGCAAAAAAGAGGGCAGGGATAAAAAAGGAACCATGGCTTATTGTCTTTAAAAATTGAGATAATATTTCAAAACAGTAGAAAAAAGCCCATAAATCAATCCAAAAGCAATTAAACCAGTGAATAAGACCCATTTCCACTGTTTCGATATAAAGGAAAGCACTTGCGAGCCAAAACGTTGAATAAGCCACGCGAAAAAATAAAAACGAGCACCACGGGCGATCAAAGATGTGGTGGCAAAGAGCCAAAGAGGAATGTCCATTGCACCTGCAAAAAGTGTGGTCATCTTGATGGGGGGGATGTGAAACAACCCTGAAAGAAAGATGCAAACCACAAGCATTTCCTGTGTGATATGGGTTTGTAGAGCTTGAAAATAGTCATATTTGTCATAAAATTCTAAGACGGGTCTGGCGATGCTATCATAGGCATAGGCGCCAATATACCAGCCCAAAATGCCGCCCAAAATAGAACAAACTGTCGCGATAAATGCGTAATGATAGGCTTTTTTAGGGCGAAGAAGCGACATCGGAATGTATAATACATCCCCCGGGACAGGGAAAAAAGAACTTTCAATAAACACAATGAAGCCAAGCCAATAGGAAGCTGTCCGCCGTGTTCCTAAAGAAATTGTCCAATTTTTTAATCTTTTTATGTTTTGTTTTATGTTCATAAAAGTCAAATTCTCTGTTGTAGGTTAAAAATTTTGATCCAACAGATGTTCCCTCCAAAGAGTGTTTCTATAGAGAGAAACTTGTGAAAATTGAACCCTGGAGAAAACAACAGAGATCAAAACTGTGGCCCATTTTGTAAAAAATAGAATGCACCTGTTGACGAATCTACCATTCTTCATATAGTGCAAGGTCAAAGAGTACAAGTCTAACGGTGCTATACTCTTGAGCATTGCATGCGGGTGTGGTGGAACTGGTAGACGCGCCAGACTCAAAATCTGGTTCCGAGAGGAGTGTCGGTTCGAGTCCGACCACCCGCACCAGTGCCCGTAAGTGCTATCTTGTAAGCGGTATATGGAGTGAGTGGTCTGTTGAGTGGGCCTCGTGTATTCCTGTATATTAAAGGGGCTTATGCATTGAATGGCCCTGCATATCAAACAAGACCGTAATTGACGTGAGCTTATTTTTTCTCAACTTATTCCCCGGTTTAAGCTTTCTAGTTAGTTTTTCTTTGTTAATGCGAGTCTGATGAAATTTTGCTGCGCAGGCTCTTCCTGCTTATGCGTTAACTTGCAACGCATAAATCATCTATGGGAGGATTTCATACTTGGAAAATTGGTATGGGGGATTTAATGCCTGTTCTCAACTTATTCCCCGGTTTAAGCTTTCTAGTTAGTTTTTCTTTGTTAATGCGAGCCTGATGAAACTTTGCTGCGCAGGCTCTTCCTGCTTATGCGTTAACTTGCAACGCATAAATCATCTATAGGAGGATTTCATACTTGGAAAATTGATATGGGGGATTTAATGCCTGTTCTCAACTCATTCCCCGGTTTAAGCTTTCTAGTTAGTTTTTCTTTGTTAATGCGAGTCTGATGAAATTTTGCTGCGCAGGCTCTTCCTGCTTATGCGTTAACTTGCAACGCATAAATCATCTATGGGAGGATTTCATACTTGGAAAATTGGTATGGGGGATTTAATGCCTGTTCTCAACTTATTCCCCGGTTTAAGCTTTCTAGTTAGTTTTTCTTTGTTAATGCGAGCCTGATGAAACTTTGCTGCGCAGGCTCTTCCTGCTTATGCGTTAACTTGCAACGCATAAATCATCTATAGGAGGATTTCATACTTGGAAAATTGATATGGGGGATTTAATGCCTGTTCTCAACTCATTCCCCGGTTTAAGCTTTCTAGTTAGTTTTTCTTTGTTAATGCGAGTCTGATGAAACTTTGCTGCGCAGGCTCTTCCTGCTTATGCGTTAACTTGCAACGCATAAATCATCTATGGGAGGATTTCATACTTGGAAAATTGATATGGGGGATTTAATGCCTGATGATTTTAGTATGAGGGATTTTTACCGGGGATTAATGTGGGGATTTGAATCCTTGAAGATTGGTATGAGGGATTTGAGTCCTTGGAGATTTTGCAATTTTAACATGACGACATTTTTTGTGGATTTTCTGCAGGAAGTTCATTTAAGAAAAGCCTATGTGCGGTTTTTTTAAAGACTTTGCTTTCACATAGCCCCAATGAAGTGCCATCAAGTCCAAACAGTCGCGCGAATGATCCGCTAGGGAGTTTTGCTTGCGTTTGACAGAGTTTAATTCTTTGATCGATAGGCCATAACCGACCACTTGCTCAACCAGGGCATAGCCGAGAATTCCATATTTTTTGTGGATTTTCTGCAGGACGTTCATTTAAGAAAAGCCTATGTGCAGTTTTTTTTAAGACTTTGCTTTCACATAGCCCCAATGAAGTGCCATCAAGTCCAAACAGTCGCGCAAATGATCCGCTAGGGAGTTTTGTTTGCGTTTGACAGGATTTAATTCTTTGATCGATAGGCCATAACCGACCACTTGCTCAACCAGGGCATAACCGAGAATTCCAAGTTGAATTTTGATCTCTCGTAGCTGTTTGGCTGCTTCTATCTGGGACTCGATCTTACCTTGATAAGGGGGATTGCCGTCAACCTTTTGCCGGGTAAAATCAAAGCCCATATGCGCTTGTCCTTGTATTTGGTACCAATATTTATAGAAATGTTCTGCTGCTTTATATTGCGCTCGGCTGATATGCCCTTTGGCATATAACAGGGCAATGGGGCGGCTATACGCATCGGCTATGGCTATGATGGTGCGGGGGTTTCTGGAACTCTCTTTATACGCTGGTTGGAAATATGGGTTGCTCGTTTCAATGGCGATAGCCTGTGTTTTCAAAGACCCGAGATTTTGAGAGGATTTGCCTGGATTTTGAGAGGATTTGCCTGTTTTTTTCAAAGATTGTGCGACATTTTGCTTTGAATGCGTGACATCTTGCTTTTTTTGTTGCGGTGTTTTTACAGAATGAGCGTGTTTCTTCATGGGATTCTCCTGAAAAAAGATCATTAATTTTTGTGTGTTTGGAAAGCGGGTGTGGCCTGTGCACCTAATGCACAGGGTTAGGGGTGAGGCCGCGAGGAGAGGCATCTGCAAGATAGCGGCGCAACCATGGCGTTTCTTCTGGTGAACAGCGATAACGGTAGCTTTGTGGATCAAACCACAGGCCGACTTTGCCTTCAAAATCACCGGAGCGTTGTTTGGCGATATTCATCACCACGCCGGGGCGTTTGGTTAATTCTGCTTTTTCATGTAGCTGTTGTGTGGCAAAAATTTTGTCTTCTAAAGGGCGGTTGCGCCAAATGGTGATAATGTTAAACGCATTGGCGCCAATTTCTGAAGCGCCTTTGATATCTTCTGTGCCGGGGATATCTTTGTCGACACCGCTTTTGCGCGCATGGGCAACAAGGTGAACGTGCACAGCGTTTAAAACAGCCCAGTCTACTATTTTATAGACCGCTTGTTCCTGCCCGGTATAGTCATCAGCGGCGATGCCAAGTCGCATCAAACTGTCGATAATAAATTGGTCGCAGCCATATTTGGCACGGCAATAGTCAAACACATCAAGAAGAGTTTCAACATTTGATTTGCCTACATGTTCGTACAAAATGAGACCGTGATCAAGAAAATGCAAAATCTGTTCAATTTTTTCTTTTGTCGGGTGGCTGGTTCCCCCTGTTTGTTTGATAAGACGACGCAAAGATTGCTCTCCTTTCATTTCTAAAGAGGCTAAGCAAAGGCGGCTTTCTTGTGCGATCCAATGGGGGATACAGTCTGACAACAGCTGGCTTTTGCCGGCCCCACTGGCGCCACTCCACAAGGTTAATTCTGCTGGCCGAAATGATAATTTTCCCTCTAACTTCGGGTAAGGCACGCTATAGCCCACATGCTGTTCTGGGTTTGGCCAAAAGAGTTCCAGCACTTTTTCCTTATAATCAGAGGCACGGTGCAACCCTTCCGGCGCGAAGCTTTTTGCTTTTGCAAAGGCTTGCGCTATGGTGGCGGCATCTAGGCCTGCGGTTAAACAATCATTTGCATCCTTATAGGGCAGACACACTCGGTAACAACGGTGGCGTCCAAGCCGGTTAGCAATGGCCAGAGCGGCTTCTTCTCCCGGTGGGTCCATATCGGTTGCGAGATAAATTTTTTCAAAAATCTCTAAATGATCAAATTCTTGCTCAATCCAGGCATGTTTGCCCCCTTTACCTCCTCCAAAGGGAAGAGATAAAGCCGGATATCCATAAGCTGCCAAAGAGAGGGCATCAATTTCCCCTTCAGTGATGACAAGATCACGCGCCTGCTTTGCATTCTGCGTTGGTGGAAAGGCACGGTCACTCAAAAGGGCCTGCGAGGCTGGTGAGGAGGCCTGCGTTGGTAGGAGTGGTGAGGAGGTTTGCGTTGCAGGTTTTTTTATGGAGGTCTGCGGGGAGGTTTGCACAGATAAGGAAGAAAGGTCATTCAAAGGAGCCTGCGTTAGTGGAAAGACACGGTCACTCAAAGGGGCTTGCGAGGCCGGCGAAGAGGTCTGCGAGGCCGGTGAGGATGATGGGGCCTGTGCAGATCGGGAAGAAAGGTTACCCAGGGGGGCTTGCGAGGCCGGTGAGGAAGTTAAGGCTTGCGAGGAGGTCTGTAACGAAACTTGCGAAGCCGGTGAGGATGATGGGGCCTGTGCAGGTCGGGAAGAAAGGTTACCCAGGGGGGCTTGCGAGGCCGGTGAGGAAGTTAAGGCTTGCGAGGAGGCCTGTAACGAAACCTGCGAAGCCGGTGAGGATGATAGGGCCTGTGCAGGTCGGGAAGAGAGATCACCCAAAGGATCCTGCGAAGCAGGTTGTGAAGCAGGGAAGAGGGCTTGCCAGCCAAATAAAATCGGCTCACACTGCGCGGTGGTAGGTTTAGCTTTGGCTCCTGCTTCGGCGCGCCGGGCTTTCACCATGGCCAGTGTGCCATCGGGCTTATAAAAAGGAAAAAGGATGCTATTGCCCTCTTCCTTAATGCGGTAACGCGCTAAGATCTCTAGGGGTATACGCCGTTCATGGTGCAAATAGCTCTTCACCACACCGCTAGGGTCGTGACCTTTTGGTGGAGGCGGAAGACAATAAGTGCGGCGTGGCGCCATAAAGGGTTTTGGGCGGGAAAGATTAAGATAAGCGCGGGCTTCCTCTAATGCCGCCGAGAGGGGGATGCCTTTTACTGCACACCAGAGATCTAACAGATCTCCCCCAATTCCCTCAGCAAAATCATACCACAGGCCTGCTTTGCTACCGCTTAAACAGAGCGATAAACTTTGCCCTGCTTCCCCGTGGATATTGCCGATGATCCAAGCATTGCCCTTTTTTCGCCCTTGCGGAAGAAGCATTTCAGCAATAGCTTGCACGTAAAGCAAAAGTTTTTGTTTAACCTCAATAAGTGTGCTCATGGTCTCCCCCTGACGAGAATGTGTTCCTGATGAGAATGTGATTAGATCTGCATCGTTAGTGTGAATGAGTGCGGTGTAAGTAGGTGGTTATGGTTGCCTAATGAGTGAGATGGGTTGTGGTGTAAGTGGGTGGCTATAGTTGCTGGTGAGTGAATGGGTGCGGGTCGTTGGGCCATGCGTGTAGTGAATTTTTGTGGTTAGTGTTCTCATGGTCTCCCCCTGATGAGAATGTGTTCCTGATGAGAATGTGATTAGATCTGCATCGTTAGTGTGAATGAGTGCGGTGTAAGCAGGTGGCTATGGTTGCTGATGAGTGAATAGGTTGTGGTGTAAGTGGGTGGCTGTGGTTTCTGGTGAGTAAATGGGTGTGGTGTCGTTGGGCCATGCGTGTAGTGGATTTTTGTGGTTAGTGTGCTCATGGTCTCCCCCTGATGAGTGTGTTCCTGATGAGAATGTGATTAGATCTGTATCGTTAGTGTAAATGGGTTATGGTGTAAGTAGGTTGCTATAGTTTCTGATGAGTGAATGGGTGCGGTGTCGTTGGGCCATGAGTGTAGTGGATTTTTGTGGTTAGTGTGCTCATGGTCTCCCCCCTGATGAGTGTGTTTCTGATGAGAATGTAATTAGATCTGTATCGTTAGTGTGAATGGGTGTGGTGTAAGTGGGTTGCTATAATTGCTGATGAGTGAGATGGGTGTGGTGTCGTTGGGCCATGAGTGTAGTGAATTTTTGTGGTTAGTGCGTGAATGGGTTTTCATTGTTGGTGATGATGGGGTTATGGTTTCTGGTTTGGATAATTGATTAGGCTTTGGTAAAAGCTTTCTTCCCCTGTATGACGATTTGTTTGATGAGAAGGGACACGGGGAAGAGAGGGCGTGGGATAACGCGTGTCCTGTGTGTCTCTTAACCGCTCAATCTCATAACGGCACCAGTTGCGCCATGTGGCTGACCAATCCACTTTAAGCGCTTCTTTGCCGCTTTTGGCTTGCCAATAGTCGCGAAATTTCTTCTCTTGCCAACGGGCTTGCTCTTCGCTCAACCCTTCAGTCATGGCCATGCTGATATCAGCTTGCCAATCTGCGGGAAGACGATGGCCTCTTAAGCATCCTTTACGAGCAGAACGCTTTGGAGGAAGAGCAGAATTTTCAGAAATTATCGGACTTTCCAGACATGTTGGGCTTATAACAGATGGTGAGCTTGTGACAGGTGTTGGGGTTGTCATAAGTGTTTGGCTTGTGAAAATTTTTGAAGTTGTAGCAAGTGTTGGACCCATAACAGGTGTTGAGGCTGTTGGTATGGGCTCTTGAGAAGGGGCAGAAGATAAAGAGGGAGAAGAGCATGAGGGAGCACAGTAGAGGGCATAGGAGGAGGAATTGTCTGCCGAGAGGGAAGCCTTGTCTTGTTGCTTTTGTGAAACACCGTTAGGTGTTTCTTTTTCTTTCTTCTGAGCTTCTGAGTTATAGGGTTCATCTGTTCTGCATGTGTTGAGCAGCTGTTGTGGTGTTGCATTGATTTTCTTACGTTTTTGCGCTGAAGAACGGCCAGCCAATGATTTTTGCTCCAGTAATTTTGCGCGCTCACGAAAGATACTGTCACAGCGCTTATTCCATAAGCCATTGGCGAGAGGGATGATCTTGCCTTCTGCGATCAGAATATTGAGTGCGCTGAGAAAGGTGCGTTTGTCACACCCACAAAGCCGTGCTAATCTTTGTGTTGAGAGGTCTAGGGGGTGGCCTCTGGCATACATTTCATTGAGTAAAATGGTATAAATACCAATTTCATGCGCACGCATACCACGGACACCCCCTAGAAAATCATTTTGATACCAACAGACATAGGGAAGAATGGAGGATTCATAATGCGGTGTTTCTTTTATGGAGGATGAGGTTGTGGTAACAGGGGAAGCGGCTAGGAGAGGAGCGGATGCAGGTGCTGGGGACGCCGGAGATGAGATCGCAGAGGATGAAGATGGAGCAACTGGAGGTGTAACAGCAGGAGATAAAGGTGCTGTTTCTAAAGCGGATGGGGCAACAGGGGAAGCGGCTGGGAGAGGAGCGGATGCTGGAGCAGATGAGGCAACTGGGGATGCTGTTGCTGGAGCGGATAGAGGTGCTAAAGACACCGCTGCAACTGCTTCCGAAAAAAATAACCCCGAAGAAGGAACGGTTGTTGAGGATAAGGTTGCAGTGCAAAGGGCTTGTTGATGGGCTGTGTCTCGCGAAGAGGTTTTGTCCATGGTGCAAATCAACTTTCTTATTGTTTCATCCATTTCTATTCAGATAAAAAACCTTAAATGATGTTTTTATGTCTTTTTATGTCTGCGGGAGATGCAGGAAAAGTTTACCATTTCGTAAGATGTTTCTGGTTTGCTTTGCTTTTGTTGCAATTTGTTCTGTTAAATAATCTTATTTTTCATTAGACCCTGTGAGTGCAATTCTATACGCTTATGAGTATATCGTTGTGCAACTTTAAATTGCAAAACAGCAAAGGACAAAGAATACAAAGTGAGGACACGCGAGTTTTTGGGAGCGCCTGTCTGCATCCTTTAGGGTGATAAATGGTTGGTTAATCAAATAAAGTGCAGTTCCCCCCCGAAAATAATAATGTGTCCTATAAATGTATATCCTTTTTAGAGGATATTGCAAGATAAATTTATAAAACAATATGTATTTTTTTAGACAGGCTATAGGATGAAATGATGAATATTGATGGTTGGCGTCAAAGATTGAGTGAAGTGCTCAAAAAAAGTGGACGGTCAAAACGGTCCATTTCTCTCTCAGCTGGAAAGGGAGCAGGCTACCTTCACTCTATCTTATCTGAAGGAAAAGATCCAACGATTGAATCCCTTTCTGATGTCTGTAAAACAATTGATGTTAGTATGGGATACATTCTTTACGGGCAAGCTGCCAGCACAGAAGATCAAGAATTTATCGAGTTGATTTCAAAGATCTCTTCCGAGGAACGACAGGCGATTTTGACGCTTTTGCGCAAACCAAATGACGAAGTAAAATAAGAAGTGCTCTTTTCTTTGTGGCATCAAGAGTTTTCCAATGGTTAAGTAAATCGGAATCATTCATTTTAGCTTTCCCCCCCGTTTGGGTTGCTGTGATTAGAAACAATAGGAATTATAACAGCACAGTAGAGAATAAGGTGTAGGATATTTTCATTCTTACAAAGCTATTTGGATGTCTGATAAATTGAAAAATATCCTTTTAAAAGGATAAAATTGATTGACATCTCTCCCATAGAGGAGATAAGACTAAAGCTATATTTGACCATGTCAAGACTAAAGCTGCGTTTTATTACCATCTAAGGGGGAAAAAATGATCAAACATATACCGTTCGTTAAAGAGGATGAAATTCTCATTATTCTCTGTGATGATGAAGAGGGCGATCTCTATATTGGGCCCATTGAAAATTCCGAAGAGGTGCTTGATTTGGTCGATAATCGAGAGGCTGTGCAAAGGCTTTTGCGGCTTGATTTAACAACGCTCCATGCCGATGATGTCAGTGAAAGTGTCGCCGATATCTATGTTGCGCTTTCTGACATGGCTGAAAAGACAGAGTCTCTGCAGCCCTTCATTGTAAATAGTGAAGCCTATCACGATTATTTAGAGCAACAAAATAAACAAGCTTATCATGATACGCTGTATGGCTCTTATGAACAACAGCATCGTCTCCGCTTTAGTGATGTTTTGTCGGCCTATGATCATCTTTTTGATGAGCAGGAGGGATAAAGACTATGCAAAGCTATCTTATGACCCTTGCTTATGGGGTGCCCCTTTATGACGTGGGCAGACAGCGCGGCACTATCCAGCTTGATCCACAAAAACATCAGGCCTTTCTCTTCCCTTCACAAAAAGAGGCAGAAGGTGCTGTGCAGGCCTTGGCTTATGATCTCTATGATTTTTTTGATGAGCAGGAGGGATAAAGACTATGCAAAGTTATCTTATGACCCTTGCTTATGGGGTGCCCCTTTATTACGTAGGCAGACAGCACGGCACTATCCAGCTTGATCCACAAAAACATCAGGCCTTTCTCTTCCCTTCACAAAAAGAGGCAGAAGGTACTGTGCAGGCCTTGGCTTATGATCTCTATGATTTTTTTGATCTCTTCGAGATAGAAAGTGTTTCTTAAAAAGCATGAGGGCTCTGGGTAAAGGAAGGGAGGCTTGCGAAGGGAGGGAGCATAAGCTTTGCCAATAAAGAGAGCTAGGTTTGAGATAAGGAGCCGCGGGTAAGTGGCTTGTAATAAGGGAATCTGAGCTTTTTGGTAAGGTTGGGGCTAGGCTGGTGAGAAGGGAGGGCTGAGCTTTCTGGTAAGGTGGGGCTGAGCTGGTGAGAAGGGAAGGATTGGTGAGAAGAGGGCGTTTGGCTTGCAAGAAGGGGCTTTGTGAAAAGGGAGATTAAGTGTGCGAGCAAATGGGCCTTGCGATAAAGTTAGGCTTGCAAGAAGGGGGGCTTGAGAATGTTGCAGGTAATGGGCCTGCAAGAATGTGGGGCATGGTATGCCCACTGGAGAGGAATTTTATCAGGGAGTAAGACAATGCCCATACGCGTCGAATGTCAGCAAGGAACAGAGGAATGGCGCCAAGTCCGCAGGGGGGTGATAACTGCTTCTGTGTTTGAAATGGTTATCGCACGGAAAAAAGATGGGCAACGATCCCAAAAATATCATTCTGTGATGATGAAGCTTGCTGGGGAAAGAATTACCGGCAAAATTGTTGACGAGGGAACAACTGTGCCAATGCGCCGCGGTACAGAATTAGAACCAACAGCTCGCCAGCTTTATGCAACGCTCACCAACACAGAGCCTGAATGTGTTGGGTTTCTCTTAGCGGATGACCGTAGAAAAGGATTTTCACCCGATGCGCTTATCGGGGCAAATGGACTGCTGGAAATTAAAACAAAAAAGCCTGAAATTCTAATCCCGCATTTTTATCAAAATATATTTCCTGTTGAGCATAAAGCCCAGTGTCAGGGAGGATTATGGATTGCGCAACGCGAATGGGTGGATTTGATGCTTTATTGGCCGGGGATGCCCCCTTTGATCAAACGCGCTTATCGTGATGAAGTCTATATTCGTAAGCTAGACAATGAGATTAATCGTTTTAATGAAGCTCTGGAAAGAATGGTGCAGGCGATCAAGCAGGTTGGCGAAAGGAGCCAGGATATTTTCAGAAAATATGAAACAATCAGGGGATGAGGTCTACTATTTTAGCAGGGTGCTGAGTTTGTGAAGGAGCAGCTCTGTGCGGATTTAAGTGCAGGAAGAGAGTTGAATGGGGAGAGTTTGCGAGAGCCAGTAAGCCAGACAAGCTTGCAAAGAAGGTTGAAGGCTTGTGAGGAAAGCGGGGATGAAGTTTGGCACGGGGTGTGACAGCAAGGTAGGGAAAAAGCGGGGATGAGGTCTACTCTTTAACAGGGTGCTGAGCTAGGGGGAAGCGCGGGGCACGAAATTGGTTGTTGAGCAGAGCCGAAAAGCTGCAAGGAACTTAAGCTAGCAGGGCATGCAGCTGAGGGCAGCTCACATATAAGATTAAGCTCAGCACAAATGGGAAAAAACAGCAGAACAAAAGGAAGGTTAGATGCGCTAGAAGGCCTTAAGGAGATGATATCAGGCGCAGGAGCTTAAGGCGATGAATATGGGTGTAAATACAGGCAGAGGCGAAAGCTTAAGGTTTGATATTTACAAAAGCCAGCAAACCAGAAAGTTTGTGAGAAGGGGAGGAGTTTGCGAAGAAGGTTGAGGCTTGAAAAAAGCAGAGATGAGGCTTGCATGCAGGGGGAAGAAAATAGACATGGTGCTGCGAGAGAGGATTGAACTCTCGACCTCTCCCTTACCAAGGGAGTGCTCTGCCACTGAGCTACCGCAGCATTTTGTCAATCTTTGCGCTGCCTTGTGCCACATTGGCGCCAAATAGGCAAGAGAGCTCTTGCAAGAAAATCTTCCTTATGTCATGATATAAAGGTTAAAAAATATCAGTTATTTCTGTATATTCGTCGTTATAATACCCCCTCATTATTTTCTTAAATTGGGGTTTTAAAATGTGTGACTTCTTGAATATTGACTCATTTAAAAATAGGGTAAAAATAAGGGATGAAAATGGGGAAGGTGGAAGGATAAGAAATTCACAAATTTTAAGCCTATAGGGGAGAGTTAAGCAAACAGAGGGTTGAAGTGAACAAAGAAAGTTTGCGCAAAAGGGGGTAAGCGAACAGGAAGGTTAAGCAAATAGAGGCTTAAGCAAGCGGGGTTTAAGCGAAAAAATTTGAGCGAACAAAGTTTGCCAGAATTTGTCGAAATGTTTGCCAAAGTGTTTGCTGGAGTTTGCGCCATGAAAGACAAAAAGAACCCATAAAAATATCATGCCATAAAATATCATGAATAAGAATAAAAATACCGTTACACACAAAGATGATCAAAGAAAAAATGAAAAAGCAAAACAGCGAGAACAAAGACTTGCTAAGCAATTGCGCGATAATTTAAAACGGCGCAAAGAGCAAAGTCGACAGCGCTCTCCAGAAGGGTTTAGAAAAACTCTTTCTGTTTGATACATTTTACGGCATCTTGCGCCACATATTTTAGTGATTCGTTTTCAATTTTTATGAAAAAATACTCTCAAGAATCCAAATTTTCAGAAAATTAAAGAGAAGCTGTAAAAGAAAGATTCCAAAGGGAAATAGAGGGATAAAATTAAATCTATGGATTCAATTAAAATTACAGGGGGTAATATCCTTAATGGGGTTATTCCAATTTCTGGAGCTAAAAATGCTGCGTTGCCGCTTATGATTGCTGCGTTGCTTACCGATGAAACACTCATTGTTGACAATGTCCCTCATCTTGCAGATGTTGAATGTCTTATCCGGATTTTAAACAATCATGGCATCGGTTATGCTGTTGAAGGACGGCAATGCCACACTGTGTGTAGCGATGCACGAACCATCTATTTTACCGCAAAAAACATCACCACAATACGCGCGCCTTATGAACTTGTCAGAAAAATGCGGGCCAGCTTCTGGGTGATTGGGCCGCTTCTTGCCCGCTGTCAGGAGGCTTGTGTTTCCCTACCAGGGGGGTGTGCTATTGGAACACGCCCTGTTGATTTCATCCTTGAAGGGCTAAAAGCTTTAGGTGCCGATATTGCTATCGAAAATGGCTATGTGCATGCAAAAGCGCTAAAAGGTTTAAAAGGGGCTTCTTACCATTTTCCCAAAGTGACCGTTGGGGGAACGCATGTTTTGCTGATGGCTGCTGTGTTGGCAGAAGGAAAAACTGTTCTTCACAATGCTGCGTGTGAACCGGAAGTGACCAACCTTGTGCAAGCGCTGAAAGCTATGGGAGCTGATATCTCTGGCGAAGGCACGGATGTTTTAACCATTCATGGTGTCAAAAAGCTTCATGGTGCGCGGGTTTGTGTTATCCCTGATCGTATTGAAGCGGGAACTTATGCAATGGCTGTCGCTATGACTGGAGGAGATGTCTTATTGCAAGACGCTGTTCCGGAACATCTGACAGAAGTTCTCACCGTGCTTGAAAAAGCAGGGCTCTCCATTGAAATCAAAGCGGAAGGCATTCGCGTTTTCCGCGATCCACACAAAAAAATGAAGTCTGTTGATATCACGACAGCGCCTTTCCCAGCTTTCCCAACTGATCTGCAAGCGCAATTTATGGCTTTGATGACCCTTGCTGAAGGAAATACGCATATCACAGAAACGATTTTTGAAAATCGCTTTATGCATGTGCAGGAATTGGTGCGTTTGGGTGCGCGTATCACGTTGCAGGGCAAAACCGCAACAGTGCACGGAACCGATAAATTGCAAGGTGCGCAAGTGATGGCAACAGATTTGCGGGCTTCTGTCTCGCTCGTTATTGCAGCGCTCGCTGCTGAAGGGGAAACCACGGTTAATCGCGTTTATCATCTGGATCGCGGCTTTGAACGGTTGGAAGAAAAGTTAGCTCAGTGTGGGGCGTGTATTCAACGCGTCACGACTTCTTAAATAAGAAAAATAGCCTTTACATCAGAAAGAATTAGTCTTTGCAGCGGTTTGTGCCGCTTGCTGAAGGGCCCCTTCGCATCTCGAAAAATGGCTAATTTAAAGGGGCCCTGAATGGTATGATGAAGGGTGGTCTGAAGTAGTCCTGGTAGGGTGGGTCCTGATGGTGAGATGAAGGACAGGTTAGAGAGGTGGTTTTGAAGGAGAGAGTATGAGGTATCAGGTCAGGATGCAGGGGTGGCTTGAATGGCAGAGTACAGAGGTAGAGACCAGCTTGAAGGGTGGCCTGAAGTGGCTCTAATGGGGTGGGTCCTGGTGGTGAGATGAAGGACAGGTTAGAGAGGTGGTTTTGAAGGGAAGAGGGCTGTCAGGTCAGGATGCCGGGGTATTTTGAGTGGCAGGGTGCAGAGGTAGAGGCAGTAAAGGGTGGCCTGAAGTGGCTCTAATGGGGGGGCCCTGGTGGTGAGATGAAGGACAGGTTAGAGGGGTGGTTTTGAAGGGAAGAGGGGTGTCAGGTCAGGATATGCAGGGGTGGCTTAAAGGGGTGAGCTTTGAGCTAAAGCGTTAGGGGGCTACAGCGTTAAAGCATAAAATTTTCAGGCAGAGGTTCCCAAAAATCAGGAGCTTCAGTCTTTAATCTTGGGCCAAGACGAAGAGGAGAAATCTTCTCCGCCAGGCCTGTGCGGTCTGACACTTCAACCGCTAAGCCACAAAGCGTTGCAGGGCCCTGAGCAGGGCGATACGAGCCACAGGATTCTTGATAGACAAACCGATGCAATGGTTCTTTTTTATCCATCCCAAGAGAAGAGTCATAATCACCACACATGCCGGCATCCGATAAATAGGCACTGCCCCCTGCTAAAATTTGCGCATCCGCTGTTGGAATATGCGTATGGGTGCCCACAATAACGCTAACACGGCCATCAAGAAAATGACCAAAACATTGCTTTTCACTTGTTGCTTCCGCATGAAAATCAACAATAATTGCGTCTGTCTCTTCTTTTAAAGGAAATTTAGAGACAATTTTGTCTGCTGTTGTAAAAGGATTCTCCACAGTGCAGGGCATAAAAACAGACCCCAAAATATTGGTCACCAAAATACGCGCGCCATTTTTAGCCGTAAAAATACCAGAACCCTTGCCCGGTGTCCCCGCGATAAAATTAGCAGGGCGTAAAAAACGGTCACTATAATTGGCGTATTTTAGGGCTTCCTTGCAATGAAAGGCATGGTTTCCTGTGGTGATGACATTTGCGCCTGCTGTTAAAAGAGAATGATAGGTCTCTTGGCTAAGACCAAAACCATGCGATGCGTTTTCACCGTTCACCACAACAAAATCAAGCTGCCATTGCTGAATAAGGCGAGGAAGTGCATAAAATACAGCAGCACAGCCTGTTGCACCTACAATGTCGCCCAAAAATAAAAACCGCATATTTACCGCTCTAAAAAACCTTTTTCTGTAAAAATGCCTTGTAAAACCAAATCATGCTCTGTGCTAGGAATAGACTCAACTTCCTGACACGAAAATCCTAAACCAAATAAATCTATGCAGTGCCCTTCTGCCTTTAATGCTGCAATGGCACGATCATAATAGCCTTTACCATAGCCAAGGCGGTTATACTGACGATCAAACGCTAAAAGAGGCACAAGTATAAATGTAGGGGTGACAACCGCACTGCTTGCCCCTGGGCTCATGGTGTGAAACCGCGCGCGCTCTAAGGGTGTGTGCGGTGAATAAGCACGGAAAACCATTGTCTCATCATCAATGACAGCAGGCAAAGCTAGACGACCACCACGCGACACAACATATTCTAAAAAGGGACCAGGGTCGAGCTCTGATCGTATTGGCCAATAGCCCGCAACAATCATTTGAGAAATATCTCCCATTTTTTGTTCAAGCGTATGGGCGATATGCCAACAGGCACGATATGAAAAAATACGATGAGTATCCTTAGACAGCTTCTCACGCTCTGAAAAGCCCAGATGCCGTAAGTGTGACCGAACGGATTGAATAGAAAGCGAGTCTTTAGACATTCTCGGTATTGCTAATCCATCATCCATAAAAATGTTCATACCATTCTGTTTTCACATCGCCAAGGCATGAAGAACATGTTCCCCAAAAAACACCCCAAAAAACAAGAGCGAGCTTCAGGAAAGCAGGGGTTGGTCCCAGAAAAAGGGAATAGGGCCCATAAACAGAGGTAAAATTATGTAAGGCGCATAAGAGTGCAGGATTGTGACGTTGTCAGGCTGGTAAAGGGAGTTTCCGAGCAAAGCAGGAGCGAACTACGGAAAATAAGAGTACAGAAAATAAGAGTGGAGGCCAGAAGATTAGAGGTAGGGTTATGTAAGGCGTATAAGAGTGCAGGATTGTGACGTTGTCGGGCTGGTAAGAGGAGTTTTTCAAGCAAAGCAGGGGCTGGAGCTGCTTGATGAGAGCTTATGGCCTTTATAAGGGCTTACGGCCTTTTGCTATGGGAGAGAGATAATATAGTGAAGCTGGCAAGGAGGTGAGGCAGCGAGGCAATGTGGTAAGAGGCCCAGAGGCGGTCATGAGGCGGGGAGGTAAGAGGGTAAGGAAATGGGAAGGTAGAGAAGTGAAGTTGTAAGGTAAAAAAGAGGCAGAAAGCCAAGAGGTCATGAGGCAGGGAGCCAAAGCTTCTCTTCCCAATAAACTCCTCCTTCCAATAAAAATGGTGAACCGCAGCGACCGATGGAAAAGTCTGATTCCGGGAACCTACACAAGTAGGTGGGCGCCATATGAAAAAGCCCACGGGCTTTCTCAGGGACAGCTCCCTTAGGAATCAATAAGGCCCCGGGAATGTCTGTATTTCCTGTCGAGAAGAGCAGAACACCGCTCATGATTATAGGAGAATTTATACGTTCTGACTAGAGAAAATAATGACACGGACGCAACAATAAAGATTTTTAAATCTCCTCCATGCTAAATTCCTTACTCAAATACCCCCTATGTTAAATTTTTCACTTAAGTACCTTGTGGGGATTTTTCATCAAGCAATAGGCCAATACGCTTTTGGAGTTTTCGCATTTGCGGATAATAATGCAATGCCATTTCATAGGCCTTAATGGCAAGCTCTATGCGGTCTGTTGCTTCCATCGTTAGCCCAAGTTCAAAATAGGCGAGATAATTGCGCGGTTCAAGCTTAAGCGCGTGGCTTAAGTCAAACATGGCAAGTTTAAAATCACTCATTTGAATGTGAACCCAAGCGCGTCTGACCCAAGCTTCCGCATAAGTTGGGTTGAGTGCAATGATGGTGTCAAGATAATCAAGAGCAAGGCCATAATTATCACTACTAATGCCATTTTCAGCCCATTGCATCAAAAGATCAATCGTTTCACTGCCCGATTGCAACCATAAACGTTGCACTTGTTTGCTAAGCTTCTGCGCCTCATTCGCATTGGCACAATATTTTAATTCTCTCAACAAACGGGCAATCTCTGCTTCTTTACGCTGTTCCATCGTTTGCGTTTGAGAGAGGTCTGCTGGGGTTCGATCATCAAAAAGCGTAGCCGCTGAAGGGGGAGAAGATGTTGAAGGACGTGGATCGGGGATGAGGTCATCCAACGATAAAAAAGATTGTGGAGGAGGTAGTTCAGATGGCAAA
This sequence comes from Bartonella bacilliformis KC583, assembly GCF_000015445.1. Taxonomy (NCBI): domain Bacteria; kingdom Pseudomonadati; phylum Pseudomonadota; class Alphaproteobacteria; order Hyphomicrobiales; family Bartonellaceae; genus Bartonella; species Bartonella bacilliformis. Next base: position 207,642 of record NC_008783.1, read on the forward strand.
GAAGGCGGCTCTTTTCCATAGCAAGGAGACAGCAAAACCAGACCGCTGAAACAAAGGGAAAAATATCGCCATCTTTTAAAAGGGGTGCTCTTGTTCACACGATATTTGGATGGGTTGTTGACACTTTTTGCCACACAATATTTTACCACGTGATCTTTTGCGAAAGACACCTGTCTTGAAAAATATCCTCTTAAAAAAAAGGAGGCCCACATATAGGGGCCCCACAATAAACAGGACAGCACATTAAATGCTCTATGAGAAATGTGTGAAAACCTTATATGAGAAATGTGTAAAAAATATGAAGCCTGCACAGCATATAAAACCTAATATAACCCTGCTATTTTGGCGCAGGCTTTATCAACCGCAGCGGCAGGCATTTGTACCCTTAACCTTGGCGCGCCCTAAAACGCGGGTTGGTTTTATTCAAGATATAAATACGACCTTTTCGACGAACCACCCGGTTGTCGCGGTGACGTCCCTTAAGTGCCTTGAGCGAATTTTTAATTTTCATGATCACCACCGTTTATAACGAAAGACCTAAATTCTTAAAAAATACGAAAGATAGGAAGAGAAAGTCCTGACCCTCATCGTACTTGCTTTTTTCTTACGCATTCTTGTTCAAGACTTAAGACTATTGTCATTGTACATTGTCAGATCACAGTTACTGTCAGACCACAGTTACTTTACTCTGTCGATTCGTGTACTTTGCCATCTTACCCTGTCAATCAGGGTATTTTGTCATCGTACTCTGTTCATCAGCGTACTTTAGTCATTGCGTTCTGTCGATCATTCCCCTTTGTCCCTTGAGTCCTCTTCCTTAAAATCAATACAAAGAAAAACTCTGCCTTCTCTTAAAAAACAAAAGCTTGCCTAAGGACAATGAAACCCAACAAGAGAACAATGAAATCGAACAAGATAATGAGTAAGCGAAAATCGCAAAAAATCTGCAGCTCTTCTAACAAGAAGTCTTTACCTTGTCAACTCAACAGTTTTCACAAAATCAAGAATAAAGGGAGAAGAAGAGGGAGACAAAAATAGAGGGGAGAGCAAGAGAGAGGAGCAAGAAAGGAGATGGAGATAAAGAGGGGGCGAGTGGAAGAGAGAGAAAGAGGGAGCTGACAAGGAGCCGGGAATGAAAGGGGCTTAAGAAGGAGAGCAGAAGGAGAGTCAAAAAGAGGAAGAAAGAGGAGGGCTAAAAATGGAGGAATGAGCAAAAGTGAGCTAAGGATGGCGGAGAAGCCAAGGGAGAAGCAAAAAGTAAGCTAAGGATGGCGGAGAAGCCAAGGGAGAAGAAGAGGCCGAGAAGGAGTGAGAAGCAAGAAAGGAGATAAAGAGGGGGCGAGTGGGAGAGAAAGAAAGAGGGAGCTGACAAGGAGCCGGGAATGAAAGGGGCTTAAGAAGGAGAGCAGAAGGAGAGTCAAAAAGAGGAAGAAAAAGGAACGCTAAGAATGGAGGAATGAGCAAAAAGTGAGCCAAGAATGACGGGAGGAGCCAAGGGAGAAGAAGTGAGAAGGAATAAGAAGGAGTGAGAAGAAGAAAGGAGATAAAGAGGGGGCGAGTAGGGGAGAGAGAAAGAGGGAGCTGACAAGGAAGGGAGGAGAGCTAAGAATGACATGAGGAGCCAGGAAGGAAGGAGTAAGAAGCAAGGGGAGAGCCAAGGGGGAAAGAAGGAGGGAGGAGCAAAAAGTGGGAGTAAGCTAAAATGACAGGGGCTAAAAATGGAGAGGGCTTAAGAAAGGGAAATCAAGAAGAAGGGGTTGATAGGGGCCAAAAATGAAGAGGCATTAAGGAAGTCTTGAGTCGGGTCATTGGGGAGACAGTGTTGAAGAATGTCTGGACTTCAAAGGGGTGAGGGATGAGAATTTATCTCTTCTCTAAACAGAGTGTGTCGCTGGCCCGGTTAAGCGGATGATATGCCCCATTTTCCGTTCTGGCTGTACTGACTTTTTGCCATATAAATGCACGGATGTATTCTCTTGCATCAGAGCAGAGACATAATCATCCAAATTATTGCCAAGAAGATTGATCATTTCGCAATTGCTATGGCGCTCTGTATTGCCCAGAGGAAGGCCACAAATGGCTCGGATATGTTGCTCAAACTGCGAGATCACACAGGCTTTTTGCGTCCAATGACCAGAATTGTGAACACGAGGCGCCAATTCATTGACCAATAATTGCCCGTCAGACAAAACAAAAAATTCAATACACAGCACACCAACATACTCAAGCGCCTGCAACACACGCGTGCTGACCTCATACGCGGCTTTCTGCACTGATTGTGGAACAGCTGAGGGAACACACGCTTTATGCAAAATACCATTCTTGTGTTGATTTTCTGAGCAATCATAAAACACAAGAGCCCCGTGCGGATCACGGGCGGCGATGACAGAAATTTCTGCTACAAAAGGCACAATCTCTTCTAAAATAGAAGGCGTCTTTTCAAGTTCTGTTGAGAGTGCAGCAATCACTTGTGGACTTGGATTGTGAAGGGATTGCTGCATTTTGCCATCATAGCCAAAGCGGCGTGCTTTCAAAAGGCCATGGCCTCTAAATCCATCGTTATTGAGTCCGTTGTTGTTGAGTTCATGGCTATTGAGTGCAGAAAGACCTGCCAGCAAAGAAGCTTGATCTTGCACTGCATGCCAAGATGCTGTCGCAATACCATGCTCATTGAGAAAATTTTTCTCTAAAACCCGATCTTGCGAAATTTCCAACGCTTTTGATGATGGATAAAGACGGCATGCCTTTTCTATCCATTGAATCGTTGTTACAGGAAGATTTTCAAATTCATACGTCACAACATCGCATAGGTCTATCAAGCGCTGCAAAGCGGCCTGATCATCATAGTCTGCAACAATATGGTTATTTGCAGTTTGTGCTGCTGGACATTGCACTTCAGGGCATAAAATAATCGTTTGAAAGCCAAGTTCAGCGGCGGCTATGGCCAACATGCGTGCAAGTTGCCCCCCTCCGATCAAACCAATTGTGCTTCCTGGTTTTAAAGGATCAGAGATATTCATCACCATGGTCACGCTCAAAGTCCATCATTGGGGTATTCAGCAACATGAGTGGTTTGCTGATGGCGCCATGCTTCTAAACGCTTGGCAAGTGCATCATCAGAAAGTGCCAAAACTGCTGCCGATAAAAGAGCTGCATTGACAGCGCCTGCTTTGCCTATGGCTAAGGTTCCAACCGGGATTCCGGCAGGCATTTGCACAATGGAAAGCAGAGAATCTTGCCCTGATAAAGTGTGTGATTCCATTGGAACGCCAAAAACAGGAAGAGGCGTTAAAGCAGCCACCATGCCTGGAAGATGTGCAGCACCACCAGCGCCGGCAATCAAAACTTTAAACCCTGCGGCTTTTGCTCCTTTGGCAAAGCTGTAGAGCCGATCTGGGGTGCGATGTGCGGAAACAATATGCGCACTATAGGAAATGCCAAGTTCTGTTAACATAGCTGCGCTATGGCACATGGTTTGCCAATCTGATTGGCTGCCCATTAAAAGCGCTACATCATAGGATTGTTGAGCCATTTCACATCCTTTTCCTATTCTGCATTTTTGATTGTTTTAAAAATTCCATCCCCCTTATATCCTTTTTATGTCACCAATGCACCATTTTTTGACATGTCATCAGGAAGAGACAGTAATTTTTGCGGTCATAAAGTACCAAGAAGGGCCAGGAGATATGGGCCAGGGGAGCATGAGTGAGGAGAGTATTGGTGTGGGTGTATGAGAGAGAACGGTGAAATGGAGAAGGAAGCTTAAAGATGAGCAGTGCGGGGAGAGATGTGCTGAGTGGGATGCAAGCGAAGGGGGAATATTTGTCAAGGGAGCAAGAGCCAAGGGAAAATGTTCATGGGGGAACATGAGTGAGGTGTCGGAGAGTTGCCGGGGCCGAGGGGTATCAGGGGAATATTGGCCAGAGGGGGCATAAGTAAGAAGACCATTGGTGTGGGGATATGAGAGGTGAACGGTGAAATGGAGAAGGAGGCTTTAAGGGATGAGCGATGCAGCGATGGATGGCTGAGTGGGATGCAAGCGAAGGGGGAATATTTGTCAAGGGAGCAAGAGTCAGGGGAAAATGTTCATGGGGGAACATGAGTGAGGTGTCAGAGAGTTGCCGGGGCCAAGGGAGGATTAGAGGAATATTGGCCAGGGAGCAGAGTGTAGAGGGGAGCAGAGCGCATTGATGGGGAGGATATGAGAGATAAACGGTGAAATGGAAAAGGAAGCTTAAAGATGAGCGATGCAGCGATGGATGTGCTGAGTGAGATGTAAGCGAAAGGGGAATTTAAGAGAGAGTGAGGAAGAGATTAAGAGATAGAGTATAAATTTTGATTGTGTCATTTCGGGATTAATGGGAAATTTATAGGGAAAATCTCTGTTTCTACGTAAAATGCATGTTCACAAAAGGATGAAAATAAGATATGGGTGGCTTAAGTTGTATCCTTTAGGGCTCAGCAACTAACACGTTCATTATTAACTAAAACGTTAACCATTAAATAAAAAATACGTTAATCATAAAGGAAGTTCTCATTTATGTCCAAAGAAGAAGTTTTGGAATTTTCCGGTGTCGTTATCGAACTCTTACCAAATGCGATGTTTCGCGTGAAACTGGAAAATGATCATGAAATTATTGCTCATACGGCAGGAAGAATGCGCAAAAACCGTATTCGTGTGTTGGCAGGCGATAAAATTATGGTTGAAATGACTCCGTATGATCTTACAAAAGGGCGTATTACGTACCGTTATAAATAAAAAATTAGCGTTTTTAGCGCGCAAAATTTTAGCTTACAGCTTAAAACTTTCAGCTTAAATGTGGTTTGATTTCTCTTTTCATCATTCGTGGTGTCTGTAAGAATCGTAGATTGGGGGTGTGCATGGGGGAGTGCAAAGCAAAAAAATAAGGCGGACCGAATAAGGCCGATTGCCGGGGGGGCAGGGAGCCAAAGAGCCAAAGGGCAAGGTATCTCCGCAATTGGCGAGCTGTTTCAAAAGCTGTAGAGAGAAATATATAAAATTATAGCCAGGGATATGATAAAATGCAGCCTGATTAGGGCTCTCATGAGAATTTCATGGGGCTTAGCATGAGGGTGCAGAGCTTTGTGCATGGGGGGTGCAGAAAAATTGACAGACCCTTTCTATGCCGATATCCTTAAGGCCAATAGGTCAAAAAACCCCCTGTAAAAAAAGATTAATGGAATCATTCAATAGAATGGATAAGGGGTAAAATAATGGAAATCGAATTGGTTCTTGCTTCTGCTTCACCGCGGCGTTTAGAGCTTTTGGCACAAATTGGTCTAAAGCCTGATCATGTATGTGCTACTGATATTGATGAAACACCACATGCACGAGAAAATCCAGCAGATCTGGCTAAGCGCTTGGCACAGGAAAAAGCGCTGAAAGCTTATGACATTTTATTCAGCACTGAGCAAATTTGTGAACAAGATCTGACCCGTGAACAAGATCTGGATTCAAAAAAATGTCTGATCTTAGCGGCGGATACAGTGGTTGCTGTGGGTGGTTCTATTTTGCCTAAACCTAACGGAGAAGAGGACGCTTACACCTGTTTACGCGCTCTTTCTAGACAAGCGCATAAGGTTTATGGTGCTGTTTGTTTTCTTAATGAACACAGGGAGAAAACTGTCACTTTGGTTGAAACGTGTGTGCGTTTTAAACACTTGACCCCCCCTATGATCGAGGCTTATATTGCTTCTGGAGAATGGCAAGGAAAAGCAGGTGGCTACGCTATTCAGGGAAAAGCCGCTGCTTTTGTTATTGATGTTGCAGGTTCTTATACCAATGTTGTTGGGTTGCCTTTGGCGGAAACAACAGATCTTTTGATTGCTTATGGATATCCTGTTTTTCCTCAATGGACTAAAATTTTTGAAGGATAAGAATAGCTCACCTCTTCTCTTGAAAATATGATGAGGGCTATAGGAAATATGAGGGCTATGGGGACGATGGGGGATAAGAAAAGCGCATGATAAAAGCTCAAACATGATGAGACAAAAGCTTAAACACTATGAAAAGAGGAGAAGGAGTCGAAACTTTCATGCAAAATCAGCCGATACATCCGCTCCGTCCACCACGGCCTTGCCCAGAATGTGGTCAAAAATCACAGTATAATACCTATCCTTTTTGTTCATCACGGTGTCGTGCAATTGATCTGAATCGTTGGCTTTCTGGCTCTTATATTTTGCCACCACCTTCTCAAGAAAGTGACGAAGAGGAATAAAGAAAAACACTGCCCTTGAGTTTGTAGGGGGGGGTTATGAGTGTTTGCGCTGGGGGCATTTGCGCCCAGGGAGTGGTGGTGAGATGTAGCGTTTTGCACGAGAGGTGTGGAAGAAGAAAAATGCCGCCCCTTGGAGCCTGAGGTGTTGAAGAGATGTGTTGCATTTTGGGTCGGTGACATTTACCCCAAGGAGTGGTTGAGAGATGCAGTGCTTTAAGCAAGAGGTGTGGAAGAGGAAAAGTGCCGCCCCTTGGAGTTTGAGGTGTTGAAGAGACGTGTCTCATTTTGGACCAGGGGCATTTGCGCCAAGGAGTGGTGGTGAAATGCAGTGCTTTGAGCGAGAGGTGTGGAAGAGGAAAAGTGCCACCCCTTGGAGCTTGAGGTGTTGAAGAGATGTGTCTCATTTTGGATCAGGGGCATTTGCGCCCAGGGAGTGGTGGTGAGACGCTGCGCTTTGGGCGAGAAGTGTGGAAGAGGGAAAGTGCCGCCCCTTGGAGCTTGAGGTGTTGAAGAGACGTGTCTCATTTTGGGTCGGTGACATTTACCCCAAGGAGTGGTTGAGAGATGCTTGTGTTTTGCACGAGAGGTAAGTCTACGGTGGGTGCATTGCGTTTTTCCATACCCTCTTGCACTCATTTGTTTTAGCTCCCATATTTCATTCATAACTATAGGTGTAGCGTCTTCTCCTACACTGGGAGAGCGTTTGCGGGTGTAAAGAGGTCCACTTTATGTGATTGCAGGATGTGATTGCAGGATATGTGGTTTGGAGACAAGGATTAGACAAGAGATTTCAATAAAAAGGTAAAAAGGGGAGCACAAAAAGGGGCTTCCTAAAAAAGCGGATTAACAAAAAAGGCCCTTGGGAAAATGGCTAAAAGGAGGCTTGGCAAAGAGTTTGGCAAAAAGAGATAAAAAGGGGAAAAGGAGTTTTATAAAAGGATCTTTAAAAGGGTCTGATGGCGGCAAAGGATAGAAAAATGAATCTAGAAAAATATAGCGAACAGCTAAAAATCTTTCTACAAACAGCGCAAAGCAACGCTCTTTCTTCTGATAACCAGCAATTAATGCCTGAGCATCTCTTGCAAGTGTTCTTAGAAGATCGCCAGGGATTGACTGTCTCGCTGATCCAAAAAGCAAGTGGCGATATGCCGACTTTACGTAAAATGCTGCAAGAGGCTCTCGATGCTTTGCCTAAGGTCCAAGGGGGCAATGCTCAGCTCTATATGTCTCAGCCGTTAGCAAAAGTCTTCACAATGGCAGAAGAGCTCGCACAAAAAGCAGGGGACCAGTTTGTGACAGTAGAGCGCGTATTACAAGCGCTCAGCATAGAAAAAACAGCCAAAACAGCAGACATCCTAACACGCGCAGGCGTAACACCGCAGGCGCTTAATCAGGCGATTAACACAATGCGAAAGGGAAGAACCACATCCAGCCCGCATGCTGAAAGCCACTATGAAGCTCTGCAAAAATATGCCCGCAATTTAACACAAGATGCTCGCGAAGGAAAACTTGACCCTGTGATTGGCCGTGAAGAGGAAATTCGGCGCGCTATCCAGGTTTTATCAAGGCGGACAAAAAATAATCCTGTTCTCATTGGCGAACCAGGTGTTGGAAAAACCGCTATTGTTGAAGGATTGGCTTTGCGCATTATTAATGGCGATGTACCAGAATCTTTGCGTGACAAACAGCTTTATGCTCTTGATATGGGGGCTTTGATTGCAGGGGCTAAATATCGCGGTGAATTTGAAGAACGCTTAAAAGCTGTTTTGGCAGAAGTGCAAAATGAAAATGGGCAAATTATTCTCTTTATCGATGAATTGCACAATTTGGTCGGAGCAGGAAAAACTGATGGACCGATGGATGCTTCTAATCTTCTCAAGCCTGCTCTTGCCCGTGGCGAATTGCATTGTGTTGGGGCCACTACCTTGGAAGAATATCGAAAATATGTTGAAAAAGATCCAGCGCTTGCGCGCCGTTTCCAACCTGTCTTTGTGCCAGAGCCAACGCTTGAAGATACGATCTCTATTTTGCGTGGGATCAAAGAAAAATACGAACAACATCACAAAGTGCGCTTAGCGGATAATGCGTTAATTGCGGCGGCGCGTTTGTCGGATCGTTATATTTCTAACCGTTTCTTACCTGATAAAGCGATTGACCTTATCGATGAAGCGGCAGCACGGGTTCGTATGCAGATTGATTCTAAACCAGAAGAACTGGATGTGATTGATCGGCGTATCGTTCAACTAAAAATCGAGCGTGAAGCTTTAAAAACAGAAATTGACCCCACTGCAAAAGAACGGTTGGAAATTTTGCAAACTGAACTCAACATCTTGGAAATGCAGTCTGCAAGGATGACGATGGCTTGGCAGGGAGAAAAACAAAAGCTTGGCCATGCTGCTGATTTGAAAAAACGGCTCGAAGAAGCCCGCAATGCTCTTGCTATTGCGCAGCGCAATGGACAATTTCAACGCGCTGGAGAGTTGGCCTATAGTGTGATCCCCGAATTGGAAAGGCAGCTGAGTGTTGCTGAAAATGATGATCAGGCCAACACTTTAGTGGAAGAAACGGTTTCTGCTGAACATATTGCTCAGATTGTTTCGCGATGGACAGGCATTCCTGTTGATCGGATGCTTGTTGCCGAGCGTGATAGGCTGTTGCAGATGGAAGAGGATATTGGCAAACGTGTTATTGGACAAAGCGAGGCTGTGCGCGCTATCGCTCGGGCTGTGCGCCGTGCCCGTGCTGGCTTGCAAGACCCCAACCGCCCCATTGGTTCCTTCATGTTCTTAGGGCCAACGGGTGTGGGAAAAACCGAATTAACTAAAGCGCTTGCGACTTTTCTTTTCCAAGATCATAAAGCGATGTTACGCATTGATATGTCGGAATATATGGAAAAACATGCTGGAGCACGCTTAATTGGCGCCCCTCCTGGCTATGTTGGTTATGAAGAAGGCGGTGTTTTGACTGAGGCCGTGCGGCGGCGACCTTACCAGGTTATTCTTTTTGATGAAATTGAAAAAGCCCATCCTGATATTTTTAATCTCTTACTGCAAGTTTTAGATGAAGGACGCTTGACTGATAGTCAGGGCAATACTGTTGATTTTCGCAATACGCTGCTAATTATGACCTCTAATTTGGGAGCTGAGTTTTTAACCAATCTGGATGAGGGAGAAAGTGTTGACCAGGCCAGAGAGGATGTGATGAAGGTTGTGAAAAGTGCCTTTAGACCAGAATTTCTGAACCGTGTTGATGAGATTATTCTGTTTCAGCGTTTACAACGCAAAGATATGGAAGCGATTGTTGATATTCAAATAGAACAGCTGCAAAATTTGCTTAATGAACGCAAAATTACCGTGCAGATGGATGGCGAAGCCAAGCAATTCCTCGCCCATAAAGGCTATGATCCGCTTTATGGAGCGCGGCCTTTAAAACGAATTTTGCAAAGGGAAATTCAAGACCCACTGGCTGAAAAGATTTTGTTAGGACAAATTCCAGAAGGCGCAAGTGTGCATATTACAAAAGAGGGCAATGAATTGCAGTTTTCTGCTTTTCAGAAACCTCAGAAAAAAGCTCAATAAAAAAATTGAAAAGATAAGGGACATAACAAGCATCAAGAAAAGATACGAAATATTGACGAATTTAACAAAAATTTGTAGTAAAGCGTCGCCTCTGAAATCATCATTATGTGTTTCTTGCAAAGGATGAGAAGAAAGTGAGGATTTTTAGGGAGTTTAGTTTATAAGCTCTCCCTCGCCGTAAAAATGGTCATTCATGATCATTGAGGTCTACGGATTTAGAGTTCTTTTAAAAGAAAGGTTTATCTTATGGGTGGTTTTTGGACTTTGATGTTCTTGTTGTCGATTTTTGGTGGAGCAGGATTGTTGTCTAAGAAAAGTGACAATGCTGGTACAAGTGGAGGTAGTTCTCAAGTAGCTTCTCTTCAGGCTTCGTCTACTGTTGAGGCTGTGTCTACTGCTGATGCTGTGTCTACTACTGTTGAAGTTTTCTCCACTTTTGTATGAAGACTGTCCTTAAATTATAATAAATAGTCTAAGCATTTTTCCCGCATTCTCTGGGAAGTATGCAGAAAATAACAAAGGGCTCTTACTCTTAGGCAGTTCAAATTTAGGAGAGTGAGAGCTCTTTAATTTATTTTATTTTCCTTATTTAGAATTATAATGGCAATGGCTGCGGACATTGACATGTCCAGAACATAGAAACAACAAACATTCTGAGCATGTTTAATTGGCGCCCCTCTCAGTCTGTGTGGGGCTATGAAGAGGGAAGCGTGCTGACATAAGTGGTACGGTGGCGGCTTTACGGGGTGATTCTTTTTGACAAAAATGAAAAAGCCCATCTCGATATTTTTAATCTCTTAACGTGCAAGTGCTGGATGAGGAAGCCGAAAATTTCTCTTCCATAAAGGCTATGATTCGCTTTGTGGGGCGCGGCCTTTAAAACGAATTTTGCAAAGGGAAATTCAAGACCCACTGGCCGAAAAGATTTTGTTAGGACAAATTCCAGAAGGCGCAAGTGTGCATATTACAAAAGAGGGCAATGAATTGCAGTTTTCTGCTTTTCAGAAACCTCAGAAAAAAGCTCAATAAAAAAATTGAAAAGATAAGGGACATAACAAGCATCAAGAAAAGATACGAAATATTGACGAATTTAACAAAAATTTGTAATAAGGCACCGCCTCTGAAATCATCATTATGTGTTTCTTGCAAAGGATGAGAAGAAAGTGAGGACTTTTGGGGAGTTTAGTTTATAAGCTCTCCCTCGCCTTGAAAAGGGTCATGAATGATCATTGAGGTCTATGGATTTAGAGTTCTTTTAAAAGAAAGGTTTATCTTATGGGTGGTTTTTGGACTTTGATGTTCTTGTTGTCGATTTTTGGTGGAGCAGGATTGTTGTCTAAGAAAAGTGACAATGCTGGTACAAGTGGAGGTAGTTCTCAAGTAGCTTCTCTTCAGGCTTCGTCTACTGTTGAGGCTGTGTCTACTGCTGATGCTGTGTCTACTGCTGATGCTGTGTCTACTACTGTTGAAGTTTTCTCCACTTTTGTATGAAGACTGTCCTTAAATTATAATAAATAGTCTAAGCATTTTTCCCGCATTCTCTGGGAAGTATGCAGAAAATAACAAAGGGCTCTTACTCTTAGGCAGTTCAAATTTAGGAGAGTGAGAGCTCTTTAATTTATTTTATTTTCCTTATTTAGAATTATAATGGCAATGGCTGCGGACATTGACATGTCCAGAACATAGAAACAACAAACATTCTGAGCATGTTTAATTGGCGCCCCTCTCAGTCTGTGTGGGGCTATGAAGAGGGAAGCGTGCTGACCTAAGTCGTGCGGCGGCGACCTTACCAGGTTATTCTTTTTGACAAAAATGAAAAAGTACATCTCAATATTTTTAATCTCTTAACGTGCAAGTGCTGGATGAAGAAGCTAAGCGATTCCTCGCCCATAAAGGCTATAATCCGCTTTATGGGGCGCGGCCTTTAAAACGAATTTTGCAAAGGGAAATTCAAGACCCACTGGCTGAAAAGATTTTGTTAGGACAAATTCCAGAAGGCGCAAGTGTGCATATTACAAAAGAGGGTAACGAATTGCAGTTTTCTGCTTTTCAGAAACCTCAGAAAAAAGCTTAATAAAAAAATTGAAAAGATAAGGGACATAACAAGCATCAGAAAAAAGATACGAAATATTGACGAATTTAACAAAAATTTGTACTAAAGCGTCGCCTCTAAAATCATCATTATGTGTTTCTTGCAAAGGATGAGAAGAAGGTGAGGATTTTTGGGGAGTTTAGGTTATAAGCTCTCCCTCGCCTTGAAAATGATCATAAATGATCATCGAGGTATATAGATTTAGAGTTATTTTAAAAGAGAGGTTTATCTTATGGTAGGTGAGTTGTTTGCGTCCGCGGTGTTATTGCTTGCGAGTGTGGGTGCATTCGTAGTGAAATTGTCTAAGGAAAGTGAAGCTGTTCAGGCATCGGGAGATAGTTCTGAAGGAGTTCCTTCTGGGGTTTCGCATACTGCTGATACTGTGACTGCTGCTGATACTTCGTCTATTGCTGATGCTTTGACGACTCCTGAGGTTGTGTCTGTTGCTGATGCTTTGTCTACTGCTGCTGAAGTTTTCTCTGCTTTTGTATAAAGACAGTCCTTAAATTATAATAAATAGTCTAAGCATTTTTTCCGCATTCTCTGGGAAGTATGCAGAAAATGACAGAGGGCTCTTACTCTTAGGCAGTTCAAATTTAGGAGAGTGAGAGCCCTTTAATTTATTTTGTTTTCCTTATTTAGGTTTATAAGGGCAATGGCTGCGACATTGACATGTCCGGAACATAGAAAAACATTCTGTGCATGTTTAATTGGCACTCCTCTCAGTCTGTGTGGGGCTATGAAGAGGGAAGAGTGCTGACCTAAGTTGTGCGGTGGCGGCTTTACTAGGTTATTCCTTTTGACAAAAATGAAAAAGCCCATCTCGATATTTTTAATCTCTTAACATGCAAGTGCTGGGTGAGGAAGCCAAGCGATTCCTTGCCCATAAAGGCTATAATCCGCTTTATGGGGCGTGGCCTTTAAAACGAATTTTGCAAAGGGAAATTCAAGACCCACTGGCCGACATGAATGACCCTTTTAAAGGGAGGGAGAGCTTATAACCTAAACTCCCTAAACATCCTCACTTTCTTCTCATCTTTTGCAAAGATTTTGTTAGGACAAATTCCAGAAGGCGCAAGTGTGCATATTACAAAAGAGGGTAATGAATTGCAGCTTTCTGCTTTTTAGAAAAACACAGAAAAAAGCTCAGTAAAAAAGCTATGAAAAAATAACATACATAATATGAATACAAAAAAAGATATTAGAGATTGACAATTATGGCAAAAATGTGCAAACATGTATCGTTATTAGAATTCTCGGATATTGGTTTATCGAAGATACGAGGGAGGGGGAAAGCTAAATATGTTTTGGCTGTCTTCGTATCAAAGATAATGATTTATGGGGGGATTCTGAAATTATTATCTTTAGGAGGATTTTGTAATGGATTTAAATATGAATATGTCGGCTGTGCTGAATGTTATGGAACCTTTGGTTCAAGAGTTTGTTGGGGTTGGACCAAAACAGGTTGCTTCTGCAGTTATTGAACATCTCCCTAATTTATTATCATGGGGTATGGACGCTGTATTGACCATTCTGTAAAAATGCATCTTCCCTTTAGGTGCATTCTGGTTCTCGTCTTTTATGTTTTTAAAAAAATGTGAAAGATTTAAAGCTTTACACTTCTTAAGTGATCCTATGTTTGGGAAGATTGGAGAAAAGTTTGTTTCTTCAATTTTCCCATTTTTTTAAAAGATCATAGGGTTATTGTTGCACCATCATGGTTGCCCATCATGGTTGCATTGTATAGAGATAATCTATCCTATCAAAATTTATGAAAAATATGCTAAAATACAATATGGGTTAATAGGAGCTTTTCTTAAAAGAAGATTGTTAAACAATCAGTTGTGGTAAAAGTAGTATTTTTATCCGAAATGGTTGGAAAGGTGGCCGCTATATTCTTTAATTTTTGAAAAATCCTAATCAGTAAAAAACAACTGATTGCAAGGCAAAAATACTTAAGCTCTATGACATATTTGAATTGCATACTTTTCCATAAATCCCCTCCCCTTATATTTTTTAATCCTGTGAAAAAAATAAAATCAAATAGTATTAGTATGCTTTAGTAAAAACGTCATCGTTTGTGCGAAATTAAGAATTAAGGAAATGCCAAATACAACTGCCAAAGATATAGTTACGGGATCCATGTTAAACCTCTTATTTTTTATTTATTAATAAACCGTAATCGTTTGTACGAAACTAAAACTACGGAACCTCCAAATACAACCAATAAAGATAAAGTTAGCGGGTCCATATTAAATTTCCTATTTCTCTATATCATTTCCAAAAAATAATTACAAATCTTAATGTACGTCACTAAGTTTGTATATATATATCAATATATTGCATTATAGCTATGTGTTTTTGCATGCATTATTTTGGTGCATTTTTAATAAATTTTTTTTAAAAAGGGGACAGTTAAGAAATAGGAATTTGCGTTCAGAAAGTTGGAACCTTGTCTATGACAAAAGAAGATTCTGATGGGCTTTTTCTTGTTTAAGAAAACTTAGGTTTAATAAAAAGGTTAGATTCGTAATATCAATGAGGAGATTTATCATGTTATTTGAAACAATAGCATTTACAGTATTGTGGATTATTGGTGGGATGGCTTTTGCCGTCAAGATGGCTGAATGGGTAAATGGCACACCAGCATCAAGCTAATTAATAATAAAATTTTTTCTTTAATGTTACCCCATCATTAGTGCTTGCCACGTCGTGATTTCAATATTGGTCGGTGTAGCGCTATGATAAGAGGATTGACAAGAGGGTTGACAATGTTAGGTTTTGAGCAATGCAAATATTGCGTTCGGTATAGTTCAGAGCTTTCGGTGGTAACTTATCACCTCAGGGGGGCGTTGCCCTGTTAATAAAAAATGATCACCTTATTTGAGCGTATTTTAAATAGAATTGTTGCAAAAAGACAGTGAAAATTGGTCAGCAAAAAACTTTTATTTAGGTGATTTTTGAAAGATTGCACCGTGCTGTAACATAAGCAGAATTTGTGCTGTCATAACGAAAAAAAACAACAGATTTCTGCTCTGATGAAGAATGTAAAGAAACAGGTTCGATAAAAAGCTGTCAGAAGATAACGAACGGTTATAAGAAAACACAAGGAAGTTGACAGGCTATCCTACTTATATAAAAAAAATGGCATCATCATTCTATCTTGTTCGTTGAAAATGTAAAACGAGAGATGAGAGGACTCAGTATATAAAGATGTTTCAGCTATTTTCTGAGATACAAAGACGGCTTCTGATAGAGGGAGTCTAATTTTTTAAAGGGGGTGTTTCATGGGCGTGTTATCTATATTTTATTGGTTTGGATTTCTATTTCAGCAATGGTTCGGTGCCTAAAGGCTGTTGTTACTAAAGTTACTTCTGGGGCTATGTTTTCCAGCAGTTTTTTCTACGAGGAATTGTTAAAGCTGCATAAACCGTCACGTAGACTTTTGTATATAAAGTATAGCAATTTTGTGTGAAGTAAGCTGTCCTTTTTTAGGAACTGTAAAGAACATTTTTCTGATTTCATTGTACAAGAATTACTATAGATTTTAAGAATTTTTTATTATTTGTTTATTCTCACAGTAAGTTTTATTATAAAAAACAAGCAAAGAATATTTGTCTTATTTTTTTACCTATGCAAAAAACATTGACAAGGTTAATCCAGACACATATAATAAACGCATAATTAGAACTCTGACTGTACTTATAGAGTTGCGAGCAGCTGAGTTATTTCAGCGTTATATTTAGGTATTAGATTTTCAGAGGCATGGCTGCTCTGTTTTAGGCGTTTCTTCGTTGTTAGAAGAGGGTGTTTTGGAGCGGTTATAGTGGAGAAAGCTCTATTCTTTGCTGTCAGAACCTTTGATTTGATTTTTAGATTGCTCTTGTGGGTTAGTCCTTTTAGCGATTTTCTATTCTTGAAAGAAGGAGGTCTTATTGTGACTCATGAAAAGTTTTTTCCCCCTTGGAACAAAGATGATAATTCTTTGCGGATACCAGGAAGAGGGCAGCCAAAAGATGCATGCAATCAAACAACAAAATTGCTCAAAGATGCTATTCTTATTGCTGCTGAACAAGCAGGATACCATCATGGCCAAGAGGGGCTGGTGTCTTATCTGCAATATCATGCGTTGAATAACCCTGTGCCGTTCTTTTCACTTTTAGCGAAGGTTTTGCCTCTGCAAATAACTGAAGAAGAGGAAAGCGATGTCAAAACGATTTCGCGTATCGAGATTGTGCCTGTGGTTTCAAAAAAGAGTGCGCAGGATACAAAAACTTTCACGGAAATATCATGATTATGAGATATCAGTTGGCGAAGTACACTATTATGAACACGGGCTATTGTAAAAATAACCGCCCTGTCTATACCAAAATTTTTGAAAAATCCTAATCAGTAAAAAACAACTGATTGCAAGGCAAAAATACTTAAGCTCTATGACATATTTGAATTGCATACTTTTCCATAAATCCCCCCCCCTTATATTTTTTAATCCTGTGAAAAAAATAAAATCAATTAGCAGCAGTAGTAGGCTTTAGTAAAAACGTCATCGTTTCTATGAAATTGAAAAATACGTAACCGCCAAATATAGCAAATAAAGCTATAGTTACAGGATCCATATCAAATCTCCTATTTTTTTGTTATTAAAACCATCATCATTTATTTTTTAGTATTACTGTCATCGTTGTTATGAAATCGAAAAATACGTAGCTGCCAAATATAGCAAATAAGGCTATCGTTATGGGATCTACGTTAAATCTCCTCATTATTTATGCAATAAAACTGCCACCATTCCTATGAAATTAGAAAGTGTAGTAAATCCAAATATAGCAAGTAAAGTTATCGTTATGGGATCCATGTTAAATCTCTTATTTTTTCCCTACTACTGCAGCCGTTATTATTTCTATAAGACCAAAAAGCGAAGCAGATCCGCCTACAATCAATAAAGCCAAAGTAAATGGGTCCATATAATATCTCCTATTTCTCTATATCATTTCCAAAAGATGATTATGCCTTTTAATAGATGTCTCTCAGTTTGTAAATATTATATTATATCAATATCTTGCATTATGGCTATGTGTTTTTGCATGGGTTTTTCTTATAGGAGAAGAAGAGGTGATCTTTCAGGAAGACTCTCTTGATTTGTGCATTTCTGAAGCAAAGCTTCTTTCAACTTTTTACTCTGAATCATGTCACATACCATTTGGTCTTTATGTGTAGAGGTGATGTCATTTCTGAACATTGTTTCACCTTTGGAGTGCTCATACGAAGACTTTTAAACCCTGCGGCTTTTAATCCTGCAGTTTTTCAATTCTGATGCTTTTCAAGCCTGATCGCACATGGATGACCACGATGCAAATTTCTCTTATTCCAAAACTCATTCCTGTTTTTGCTGGAGAGGCGGATATTCGCGCCGCTTGGGGAGGGCGGGGATCTGGAAAAACACGCTCCTTTGCTTTGATGTCTGCTGTGATTGGCTATCGTTATGGCAAAGCAGGAGAGCGAGGGGTGATCTTATGTGCACGACAATTTCAAAATTCGCTCAATGAGAGCTCTCTAGAAGAAATTAAACGCGCCATTGAAGCCTATCCATTCTTGCGTGACTATTATGATGTTGGCGATAAATATGTGAAGTCAAAAGATGGTCGCATTCTTTATACTTTTGCCGGCCTTGATCGCAATATCTCTAGCATTAAATCAATGGGGCGTATTCTCCTGTGCTGGGTTGATGAGGCCGAACCTGTGACTGAAACTGCTTGGCAAACTTTGATCCCTACACTGCGTGAAGAAGGGCAGGATTGGCATTCTGAATTATGGGTGACGTGGAATCCTTTGCGTGAAAATGCTCCCGTTGAAAAACGCTTTCGCTTGACAAAAGATCCCAATATCAAAGGCGTTGAAATTAATTGGCGGGATAATCCGCAATTTCCTGATAAACTAAACCGAGATCGGCTGGCAGATTTGCATCAAAGACCGGAACAATATGGCCATATTTGGGAGGGCGATTATCTGCAGGCTGTCCAGGGAGCATATTACCAAAAATTATTGCTGGACGCTGAACAAGAGGGACGCATTGCCCATGTATCCCGTGACCCGCTTATTCAGATCAAAATCTTTTGGGATATTGGGGGAACAGGTGCTAAAGCAGATGCAACGGCTTTGTGGGTGGCGCAATTTATCGGCCGGGAAATCCGCATTCTTGATTATTATGAAGCACAGGGACAACCCCTGTCTGAGCATATTGGCTGGATATGTCATCGCGGCTATGACAAAGCGCTTATGGTGTTGCCGCATGATGGGGCGACGAAAGATCGTGTTTATAATGTGAGTTTTGAAAGTGCTTTGCAACAGGCTGGGTTTCAAACCAAAATTATTCCCAACCAGGGGCTGGGTGCTGTCAAAATGCGTATTGAAGCTGTTCGGCGTTTATTTCCTGCTATGTGGTTTAACCGTGAGACAACAAAAGCTGGGCGAAAAGCGCTGGCATGGTATCATGAAAAACGTGATGAACAACGCAATATTGGCTTGGGTGCTGAACATGATTGGGCTAGCCATGGTGCAGATAGTTTTGGGCTTTTATGTGTTGCTTATGAACAACCAACCTTGCAGCCGCGAAAGAATGTTTATCATCGTCGTCCTCCTTCACAAACTTCATGGATGGCTTTTTAAGAGAGAAAATCTCTTAAATGGGGGGCAATCGTAGCATGGTTAAACTAGTTACTGGTATCAGAATAGAATGCTCTTGTTTGGGCTATCAGAATAGTGCGGCTTGTATATTGGGTTTTCGGATTAGGGAGTGGGTTGTCGGATAGAGAGGTACTAGACTGTTAGAATTGGGCGAATGGGAGTCAGGACAGGGGTCTTGTGTTGAGTTACCGGGTAGGGGTTCTATTGGGTTTATTTGAGATTGTTAGAATTGGGCGAGTGAGCGGTCAAGATAAGGGTCTTGTGTTGATTTATCAGGTAGGGGCCTGTTGGGTTACCAGGTAGGGGTCTATTGGAACTTTAGGATTGGGCAAGTCAGTGATCAGGATAGGAGCCTATGTTTGGCGTATCAGACCGAAAGAATATTAGGCTGTTAGGATGGCGAGGCCTGTACGGGATCCTAGGTGTATAGGATGCTATGTGTATGGGATATCAAGACAGAAGGATCTGAGACTCTCGGATGGTGGGGCATAAGACAAAAAGTGTATTGGATTATTCGGGCAGAGGTTTCCGTGTTGGGAGCTGTTTAGGGGTAGCAAGATTTAGCGATTAAAATAGGGGCTTTTGTGGAGCAGGGCTCTGGTTAGGGATGAGCACACGCAGTTTTATGTATCAGGATACGCTTTTTTAAATAATTTGCCCACGAATATCAGGACGGTATGGCCCTTGTATGGGGCCATTTTTCTTTTCTCAAACATCATGGATGGCTTTTTGATGAACCAACAAATCTCCTCTTTCGAGCTGATTGAACCAATTGCACATCAGGCTCTGTTTAAAAAACTTGTTCGCTGGTATCAGGACGATATTGCCCATGTTGAGCAATGGCGCAAAAATGCCCAAGAAGATTATAATTTTTACAATGGGCGGCAATGGAATGAGCAAGACCTAGCCGTATTACGCGAACAAAATAGACCCGTTATGACCTTTAATCGTATTGCTCCTCTGGTCAATGCTGTAATTGGGGCAGAGCGCAACAATAAACGTCATGTTCAATTTATCCCACGGCAAGAAGGAACAGCCCTTGCCAACCAGATCTTAACGGGTGCTGCAGAATGGTTTCGTGATGAAGCTGATGGCGAATATGAAGATTCCGACGCGTTTCAAGATGCCATTATTTGCGGTATGGGCTGGACAGACACCCGCTTAGATTATGATGAAGACCCGCAAGGAAAACCCATTATTGCTAGGCTGGACCCTATGAAAATGGTGTGGGATACGAGTGCTGTAAAGCCTAATCTCATCGATGCGCAGCGTGTTTGGTATATTGATGAAAAACCTCTTAGTGTTGCGCAAGCTATGTTCCCCCATATCGATTGGCGCGATCTGGATGCGGATTGGGTGAAACATCCAACACAGGCTTATAACGAAGATGATGCTCTGCAGCTTCAAGACAATGCAGAAGATGACCTATGCCAGGAGGATGTTAAAATGGTCACACTGGCGGAGTGCCGCTGGTTTGAACGCGAAGTTATCTATAAAGTGTTGCATCCGCAAACAGGGCAATTTGTTGATTATAGTGAGCAGGATTTTCAACGCCTTAAACAAGAAAGCCCCCATCTCCAAGCAACACGCTTAACCAGAAAAATTGTCAAACGTGCTTTCTTAGGCAAAAAATTGTTAGAGGAGCCGGATCAGCCTTTGGTGCCTCCTAGCCAATTAGGGTGGGAGTGCATCACTGGTTATTTTGATAAACTCAGTCGGCAATTTTATGGCGTTGTGCGCCCGACAAAAGATCCACAACGATGGGCCAATAAATATTTTAGCCAAGTTATGCATTTGCTCAATAGCCAGTCTAAAGGCGGAGTGATGGCAGAACGCGACGCTTTCGACGATGACCGCCAGGCAATGGAAAGTTGGGCACGGGCAGAGAGTATTACTTGGCTCAAAAGTGGTTCGCTTGCTGCGGGGCGCATACAACCAAAACCTGTGGCACAATTTCCGGCTGGCTTTTTCCAGCTATTTAACGAGGCAAAGGGCGCTATTTCTCAAGTAACTGGATTGTCCCCCGAATTTGTTGGAACACGCTCTGTTAACCAACCGGGGGTGCTGGAAGAACAACGCCGTCAATCATCGCTCAATTTATTGGCCTCCTTTTTTGATGCATTACGACGCTACCGGCAACGACAGGGAAAAATCATTCTCTATCTGATTCAAAATTACCTCTCTGATGGGCGGTTGGTGCGGATTGCAGGTGAAGACAATGCGCAATATGTGCCGCTGACCCGCGAAATGTTCACTAGTTTGGAGTATGATATTATTGTTGATGATGCGCCTACAAGTCCGAATGAAAAAGAGCGCACATTTGCTATGATTATGCAGATTTTGCCGCTGATGCAGAATTTCACCACCCCTGATATGATGCTTGATCTTTTGCGCTATTCGCCTTTGCCGGCATCGCTCATTCAAAAAATTGCGCTGAGAGTGCAAAAGCAGCAACAAGCCAGTGATGGGCACCCTGATGACTCGCACAATAATCATAATGTTCAACAGCATAATATTCAACAAGGGAGTGAAACCGAGCAGATTTTGCAGGCTGTGATGCAAGGGATGATGACATCGGGGAGCAATGGTACCAGGAGGCTGTGAATAGTGGCCGTGATGCAGAAGGCTGTGATGCTGGGGAAATGGTGCTGGGTGCTATGCAAGTCCATATAAGTACGGGCCAAGAGAGGGGCAGTAGGAGGTATGGGTTAAGAGCCGTGACGCCAGAGACTAAGAGTGGGGGTCATAAGTAGGGGGCCCATGCAGAGGCTTTGAATGGGGCCGTGATGCTGGGGAAATGGTGCTGGGTGCTATGCAAATGCCATATGAGTACGGGCCAAGAGAGAGGCGGTAGGAGTAAGAGGTATGGGTTAAGAGCCATGATGCCAGAGACTAAGAGTGGGGTTCATAAGTAGGGGGCCATGTAGAAGCCGTGAATGGGGCCGTGATGCTGGGGAGATGATTCCGGGTGCTATGCAAGTGCCATAGTGAGTACAAGCCAAGAGTGGGGCGGTGAGTAGGAGGAGGTATGGGTCAAGAGCCATGATGCCCTGAGGGGTTATGGGGCAAGGGAGAAGCCTGCTCCTTAAGCTTTTAGGCAGCGAGGATGAGGGGATAAGGATCCTCTCCATAAAGAAAAGAAAATTCTTAACCACGAGATTATTGTCCAAGAAAGAGAAGGTGAAAACAATGGATGAAGAAGCGTTAACAGCGATGGATGAAGAAACATTCACATTGGAAGAACAAAGCCAATTCTTGCAAGATTCCTTACATGCAGGTGTAGAGGATGAAGAAGAAAGCACCTTTTGGGCAGAAGACCGCGAAGACAATGAAGGAGTGCAGGGAGGAGAAGTGCCACCAGATCCACAAAAAGACTTTATCGGTTATATCCAGTGGTTGGGAAAGGAATTGCAAGCTAAGCGGGATAGCCAGACCCATGGTGAAGGGAAAAGAAAAGCCGGAGGATTCGAGGTTGGGAGAGGAGAAGTTGGTGGGAAAGGGATTGGTAAGAGAGAGGTCAAGGAGTTAGAAGCTGGCGGGAAAGAGGCTGGGGAAGTCACGGCTGAAGAAGTAGAGGTTAGCAAAAAAGAGATTAGGGAGATTATCGTTGGCGGTAAAGAGGTTGGAGCGAAAGACGTTGGAGCCAATGCTTCCCTCCAAGAAGCAGAGCAGCTGCGTTCATTTTTTCATCAATCTTCTGCGGCTATAAAACAAAAGCATCATGATTTTGATCAAGCGGCTAATTTTGTCTACGATATGCGCGCAACACAGCTGGCGGCTTGTGCTGCGCTCTATCCTGAAATGGCAGACCCTAAAGTTGTCGAGGCTATTATCGGTGATGAATTAAAAACAATCCTCCGCGATTGTGCCCACAAAAATCAAAACCCTGCTGAAGTGATCTACACGATAGCACAAAAAATTGGCTATACTGCTCCACAAACTGAGACGATCGACACTTTACAAGCAAAACACAATTCTGCCCGCACACTCGCTGCTTATAACGGGCTTAGCCCAAGTGGGCCCATTTCTTTGGAAATGCTCGACAAAATGTCTGAAGCAGAATTTAGCGTTTGGATCGATGATCCCAAAAATAAAACCACGTTTAATCGCTTAATGGGAGGCGTCGATATCTAATGATCTAATGAACGCCGATATCTAATCAGGGGGGGAGGAAACAAGCTGTAAATTATAAAAATATTCAATCAAGGATCTACACTCTTCAACCATAAGATCCACTGTCTTGCTCTCTTAAACATAAGACGCAAATCGCATTCTATCCCTCGCATGAACATGGCTGATCAGGCATGACAGGATGACAAGATAGGCTTATTTCGCGAGGAAAGCCAAAGAACACTTAGCAACCGGCATGATGGCCGGATTTTTTATTTCAATTGACATCATGAAAAGAGGACCAAATGACCGTAACTCATATCGGATTAAATGACCCATTGGCTGTACGCACATGGTCAAAATTACTCAATCGGGAAGTATCAAAAGCTATTCCTATTGCCCCATTAATTGGAAAAGATTCCAACAGCATTGTGCAATTAAAAGACGAAACCAACAAGGCCAGTGGTGACGCTATTAGCTTTGGTTTGCGTGTGCAATTGCTTGGCGATGGGGTAAGTGAAGGGCAGGCGCTAGAGGGCAATGAAGAAGCTTTGCAATTTCTCAATGATCGTTTGGCGATTAATGAACTTGTTCATGCTGTCCGTGTGAAAAGTGAAGGCACTATCGACCAGCAACGTGTTTTACATAATTTACGCACAGAAGCCAAAAATGGCTTAGTCGACTGGTATGCGGATCGTCTAAGTATGATGTTCTTTATTCAAGTGTGTGGTTATACCGCCAAAATAATCAATTTTGAAGGACGTACACTAACACTTAAACCTGTTCATTATGGTTTTAACACACCAACGGCCCCAACCGATAAGCGCATTGTGCGCCCCAATGGCAAAACAAAAGATGAAGATTTGAAAGAAAATGATGTTTTTGATCTCAAATTGATTGATAAAGCTGTTGAGCGCGCAAAGCTGGCTAACCCTAAAATTAGACCTGTACGCATTGATGGGGAAAATGTTTATGTGCTGTATTTGCATCCAACACAAGTGACACAATTGCGCACCAATACAGATATTGGGCAGTGGCTTGATATTACCAAAGCGGTTTATAGTGGAACTCGCGCGAAAAACCCTCTCTATAGCGGATCTCTTGGGATGTATAATGGGGTTATCCTGCGTGAGGCAGAACATGTGACGGAAGGTGTGGCAACGGGATCTGCTGGGAAAACATCAGATTCTAGCAAGAATGCAAGTGGGAATGCTGCTCAGGATGCAGGGGGAGCCCCTGTAGCCAGTGTGCGCCGTGCGGTTTTGTTGGGTGCACAAAGTGCGGTTATTGCTTTTGGGAAAGACCGTGGGGCAACACGCTATAAATTGGTGGAAGAGCTTTTTGATTATGAGCGTGAGTTTGGTGTGGCTGCCAAAACCATTATCGGGATGAAAAAAACCTGCTACCACTTACCAAATAGTGAGCAAGGGGAACAGGATTTCGGTACAATCGTTATTCCAACCTATGCGGTTCCTGCTTAAGGAGCTTATCCATATTTGGGAGAGAATTTTTCTACTGTTTTTGTGGTGGGAAGGTTACTCAAGATCAGGGGGGTGTGGATGGCCCCCTTGATGCTGTTTGATTTCATAAATCTTATTAGTGCTTTGGAGACATTCCCCCCTGCTTTTGTGGTGGGAAGGTTATTCAAGCAGGGGGGCGTAGATGGCCCCTTTGATGCTGTTTGATCTCAGAAATCTTATGGGTGCTTTGGAGACATTCCCCCCTGTTTTTGTGGTGGGAAGATTACCCAAATCATGGGGCATGGAGATAGCCCCTTGCAGCCCCCATGGAGAGCCCCTTGAAGCCCCGTTTATCAAGCAGATTTTAGCATTTGGAAAGAGTTTCCCTACCGCTTGTTCGGTGGGGAAAGCCAATAGACACAAAGGATGATTTACCTTCATGACTGTGACTCCTGTTGATCCCTATCAGACTATGACAAATTTTCAATCCAGCCCTTTTGATGTGACAAAAGCAGACTGTGCCAAAACATTGGCACGTATGGTTATGCTGATTCAAGATGAGATTGATGACCCGATGGCGGAATATGCCGTGCAAATTCAAGACTCTATTATGGCAGCTTTACGCTTGTGTGAACGGGAACCCTTTTTCTTCAATGAAAAAAAGGAGATCACTTTAAAAATACAAGTTGGAAAGACATGGTATGGGGCTGAGGATCATCCTTTTATCGGGGCGATGATGGCACTTGAGAGTGTGTTTTTAGAAAATCCTGCGGCAGGACAAACGCAACTTCTTTATAAAAATGCCGAGAGCTTGTACAAAAGCTACGGGGATGATGGGTATTTCAGCAGGGGAGAGGGGTCTGGTATAGGATCCGGAGATGGTGAGGATAAAGGGTCCGAAGGACCTGAAGGATCGATGGATAACGGGCATTCCAGTGAGGATGGTAGGGGTGAAGGATCCGGAGATGGAGAGGATAAAGGGTCCAAAGGACCTGAAGGATCCATGGATGACAGGCATTCCAGTGAGGATGTCAGGGATGAAGGATCTGGAGATGGTGAGGATAAAGGGTCCAAAGGATCTGGTGCCTTTTCCAATCTCCTTCAGGGAACCCCTATTTTTTATACCTTTTGGCAGCATAAATTAGGGCTCTTCCCAACACCAAACAAGGTTGAGACTGTTCGTCTTTGTTATGTGCCTTTTCGTTTTGATGAGGGGGCTTGCATACAAGAAGATAATCCTTGGTTGATTTATGCCTTTGATCTCATTAAGGCACGAGCAAAATACGAACTCTACAAAAATATCCTCAAAGATCCTGAATATGCTGCTGTTTCTTTTAATGATTTTCAAGAACAGCTGCAAATTTTGCGTTCTCAAACCTCACGCAGTAAAGGACATACAACCATTCTTGCAACGGGGTTTTAAACGGGAGATTCGATAGGGATTTTGACGGGGGATAGGGTTTCAAATGCGAACTGCAATGGGGAGGTCAATGGTAGAAAAACAGGATTTTTTAAGGAGGACAATAGGGGTTTTGATGGGAGTTGCAATAATTTAACAGGGGATTCAATAGGGTTTTAAACGGGGTTTTTTATGGCTTTTTTCTCTATCGCAGAATATCGGCCCGATGTGGCTGATATCAATGGTTTATTTACTGACAAACTCATCAATGTGTTGCCTGCAGACGGATCTTATATTCCTATGCCCAATTTTAGTCCCCTCTCAGAGCCCTTTCCCGGTTCTATCTTAGGGGCCATTGCTGTTCGAACCAAAAATGGTGTTTCAGTTATCGTTGGATCAGAAAATAAACTCTACCTACTCGATAATACCACTTTCCAATGGAAAGATATCAGCCAGAAAGGAAAAGCCTATCTCGCCAACGTTGATGCGCCATGGTCCTTCGCTTTGTTTGGTGATTATGTCATTGCTGTTAATGCCAATGATAAGCCACAAGTGATTGATATCCGTTATGATTACACATTTCGCAATTTAGGCGGCAATCCGCCGCAGGCCGGGATTGTTCGGGTGTGGGGGGATTTCGTATGTTTAATGAAATTGTCTGATCATCCACGACGGGTGCATTGGTCTGGCTTGAATGATGCAGAATTTTGGACAGTGGGTAAAAAAAGCTGCGATTATCAGGACTTTCCCGATGGCGGCTATGTTCAAGGAGCAACAGAAACTACCAACCCTATTATCTTTATGCGTTCGGCTATTTACGCTGGGTCCTTCATCCCTGGATCAAAAATTATCTTCAGTTTCCAAAAAATACACGATAAACGAGGTGCCAAAAATTCTGAATCGATCGTGTGTCGAGGGGATACGGCCTTCTTTGTTGATGAAGGCGGGTTTTTTCAAATTGCCAATGATGGCCACATTACATCCATCGGCTTCGAAAAAATCGACCGGACAATGACGAAAAAGATTAATAAAAGCTATTTGCCCATGATGTGGGCGGCGATCGACGGGGTTTATAATCGTGTCTATTGGATGATTGATAATGACGATCACAAAAAAGAACACACACTGCTTATCTATGATTGGGGTCTGCAAAAATGGACCATTGCCAATGTCAATGTCAGTATAATTTTGCCGATTTTCTTTTCTGGCTACACCTTAGAGGGGCTCGATAAGATTTCTTGTAGCCTTGATGATTTGCCTTTTTCTCTCGACAGTAAAGCGTGGAAGAATGAAATCCCCGTTTTGGGAGCCTTTAACTATGAAGGAAGGCTTGGCTCATTTTCTGGTGAGCCAATGGCGTGTGTTGTGACTTCGCAAGAAATGGGACAGACAAATGGCAGTATGACACGTGTGAATAGCATTATGCCTCAGGTTAATAGTGCACAATGTTATGTGACTGTGGGGGTGCGTTTGCACCAAGCACTGGAGGAAGATGTTGTATGGCTGCCAGAACGACAACCTTCCCGCAATACGGGGCAAATTCATTGTCGGGCACGCGGGCGGTTTTATCGTTTTCAGTTGCGTATTCCTGCTGGGGCTCAGTGGTCCCATGTGACAGGATTTGATGTGACCTCAAAGCCTGCTGGTCGGCGATGATGATATTTTTAAGAAGAAGATTTAGGACGAGATGCGGTGGCAGATCTGCCTGCAGAGGGAACTGTGGTGGTAAAGCTGTAGGGGAGAAGTATGGTGGTGAAGCTGTTTACGGTAAGAACTGTCGGGGCAAGAAGCCTGTAGCGGGGGGATTGGGTGGTGAGGCTATAGGGATAGTCTCACCCCTGAAAGGGGCTCTTGAAGAGGGCGAAGGGGGCTTAAAGGGCGCTCAAAAGGGGAGAGATGGGAGTGAGGCTGTAGAGAAGAAGTATGGTGGTGAAGCGATTTGCGGTAAGAACTGTCGGGGTGAGGAGCCTGTAGCGGGGGGATTCGGTGGTGAGGCTATAGGGATAGTCTCACCCCTGAAAGGGGCTCTTGAAGAGGGCGAAGGGGGTTTAAAGGGCGCTCAAAAGAGGAGATATGGGAGTGAAGTTGTAGGGAAGAAGTATGGTGGTGAAGCGATTTGCGGTAAGAATTGTCGGGATGAGAAGCCTGGAGCGGGGGGATTCGGTGGTGAGGCTATAGGGATAGTCTCACCCCTGAAAGGGGCTCCTGAAAAGAGCGAAGGCGGCCTGAAGGGGCCAAAAGGGGCTTCTGATGGGGGATATTCCCTCCACCTAACCCATGAATGGCCGTGGGAAAAAATAGAGCCCTATCAAGGTTCGATCAATGCCGCTATGAACAAATATGCCAAGCGCTTTCCCGATGATGTGTGCTTGCAAAGTGTCGCTCAGGAAATTGCCAATGGGCAAACCCAATTATGGCTCATTTTAAAAAATGAAACTGATTTTAGTGCTGTGAGCATTACAAAAATTGAAACAACACACACAGGAAAAAAACGCGTTGTCCTTTTAGACCTTGCCGGAGAAGGCGGGCTCGATTTGGTTCCACTTATTCAGCATCTTGAAGATTGGGCGCGAACACTCAAAGCTGATGAAATGCTAACAATGGGAAGGATCGGCTGGGCTAAAAGGCTGCGCCGTCATGGACACACTTTCAATCTTATTCATTATAGAAAGGTTTTCAACCGATGAGTAGACGCACAACAACACCGCAAGCGCAAACAACAACGCAGACCAATGCACCGCCTGCTTGGGCAACAGATATTTTTAAAAAAGCTGCTGCTGATGCCCTTAATCTTTACAATAAAGGCATTGGTGAGCATGCTTATCAAGGAGAGCGCTATGCTGGTTTAAGTGAAACAACACAAAATGCTATCAAAGGTTTGAGTGAGGCTGCTCAGAAATATAGCGCATCTCCTCTGAATGATTGGCTTAAAGGGCCAACAAACAGTGTGACCAACCTTTCTGACATGGCAGCAGGAAATTTGATCGGCAATAATAACAAATTTCAAGAAGCCCTTAACAATGCACTGAGTAAAACTTCTGATTCAATCAATCAGTCTATGGCGGGCGCTGGTCGTTATGGCTCTGGCGCGCATACCGGTGTTTTAACTGATGAATTGGGCGCTTTAGCGACAAAAGCAAATGCACAGCAATATAACCAAGATGTGCAAAATATGATCAATGCCAATAAGCTGATTGATGGGTCTATGAATGACCAAATAAATGCAGCCAACAATTTTTATCAAGGGCAAAGCCATGCACAAAGCAGTGCTTTAAAAGGCGGGGCCTTGCAAGATGCCGATCGTCAGAGTGCTTTAGATGCTGAACGTGAAAAATGGACAGAGCAAGAAAATCAAGCCTGGAATCGGCTGGAAAAATTGCTCCAGGCTGGAGTTGCCTCTGCGGGCAATTATGGCACTAAAACAGGGCAGTCAACAACTATGCCCTCAGTTACAAAAGATCCCCTTAGTGATGCAATGCGGTGGCTTGGATTAATCAAGGGGGTTGCTGGCCTTTCTGATGTCAGAATGAAAGACAATATTGTGCCTATTGGGCAGAAAAACGGTTATCCGCTTTATGAATTTAATTATAAAGGAGGTGCGCAACGCTATCGCGGCGTGATAGCACAAGATGTGTTGCGCTTGAATCCTGATGCTGTGCATTGCGATGAAAAAACACGTCTGCTCTATGTTTATTACAACAAGCTTGGTTTCAACATGGAAACTGTTGATGCGAAAGTAAGTGTTGATGCACCCAAAGAAAGACAGATGACCCACCCACGAAAGGGAACATTTTTGTCTCTTCTCTTGGCTCTACTGGCTTGTTTGCCGGGCTTTAGCTTTTGGAAAAAAGGAGATGTTTGATGAGTTCAATTTACGACTGGTCGCTTCAGGCTCCTAAAAATGCAAATGCGGATGAGATTATTAACTGGGCAGAAGGCCAACCACCAAGTTCAGTCAATGACAGTGCCTGCGCAGTGATGCAACGAATCAGGGAATATCTACCTGATCATGGGGGATCGATAGAATTTGGCTTTTGGAAAAAAGGAGACGTTTGATGAGTTCAATTTACGACTGGTCGCTTCAGGCTCCTAAAAATGCAAATGCGGATGAGATTATTAACTGGGCAGAAGGCCAACCACCAAGTTCAGTCAATAACAGTGCCTGCGCAGTGATGCAACGAATCAGGGAATATCTACCTGATCATGGGGGATCGATAGAATTTGGCTTTTGGAAAAAAGGAGACGTTTGATGAGTTCAATTTACGATTGGTCGCTTCAGGCTCCTGAAAATGCAAATGCGGATGAGATTATTAACTGGGCAGAAGGCCAACCACCAAGTTCAGTCAATGACAGTGCCCGCGCAATGATGCAACGAATCAGGGAATATCTATCTGATCATGGGGGATCGATAGAAACAGATTTTACTGTCAATGAGACAGACAATCACACATCCATTAAATTGGTGACGAAATCTTCTTTGACGGTCTATCATGATGAAATTGTTGTTCGCTTTAAAGCACAAGAAAACAACATTGGGACAACGAGCGTTATTTTAAATCAACTCTCAGCACAGCCCGTTTATAAAACTACAGGAAATGGCGTAGAACCTCTCAGTGGAGGAGAAATTCAAAAAGGTGGGCTTTATGAGCTTGTTTATCATTGTGGCCTTGCTGGCAAGGATTGCGATGGTTGGTATTTAACCAATCCAACAATTATCTTTCCTGAGCTTTTTCCATCAGGCTTTATTGCCACTTTTGCTATGAAAACCTTGCCTGCAGGGTGGCTGGTTTGTGATGGAAAAGAATATCAACGAGATGCCTATCCTGCTCTTTTTACAGCGATTGGTGAAGTTTGGGGCAAAGGAGATGGAAAAACAACATTCAATGTCCCTGATTTTAGAGGCATGTTTTTGCGGGGTTTAGATAGTGGAAGAGAGATCGATAAGGATCGCCTTTTTGCTAGCCAGCAAGACGAGTCTTTTAAAGCCCATACTCATGAGGGGACAGCAAATGCAGCTGGTGAGCATCAGCACATCTATCAACAGCTCATGCGGACGACGTCTGGATCAACGACTTCTATGCATCTTAGATATTTTGCACCGTTCAAAGATGTTTGGACAAGTTCTGCAGGCATACACACACACACGCTGACATTAAAAGAAACAGGGGGTGAGGAAACGCGCCCGGTTAATGTCGCTGTTGTCTATGCGATTAAAACGTGAGTGTTGAGTCTGTT
The DNA here is from genome assembly GCF_000015445.1 of Bartonella bacilliformis KC583. Lineage (NCBI taxonomy): Bacteria > Pseudomonadati > Pseudomonadota > Alphaproteobacteria > Hyphomicrobiales > Bartonellaceae > Bartonella > Bartonella bacilliformis. The sequence goes on from NC_008783.1 coordinate 238,439, forward strand.
GCTTATTGGGAGAATCAGTGTGCAACACAAAGTAGGAGGCCTCTGCAATGTCATACCCTATCATAAACTATTTTCGCAGCCTTTGCGTTTTATGAAGGAAGATCGTGCTAAAGTCAGGGCCAAAGGTCTAAGGTAGGGCTAAGGCGGGGTTAAGGTTAGACCAAGAGGAAGAGTTTAGGGCTAAGAAGATCTAAGGTCAATAAGGTTAGGGTTCCGAGGTTAGAGCTCAAATTTAGAGCTTAAGGTTAAGCACTGTTTCCATTAAGGAAGGGGATTTGCTGTCACTGATAGTGCGGATCTTAACCATGATGAAACTGGTGACAAACTTTCCTTTTAAGCACTGAACATAAATGACACAACATATGAGAGAATATCATGGCATTTTTTCCATTTTCTATCGCTGATATTAATGATCCTGAACAGATTCGGGTGGTTTTTTATGCCAATGGGCGAATGGGACATGCCCCTTTGAATGCTCTGTTAAACCAAATGCACAAAAGGGTGGAACGTACTGATAAAAAAACAAACAAAAATTACGTCAAAATGGAGCAGCGTATTTCTGCTTTAGAAGACTGTGTCACAACGATTATGGAAAGTAAGAAGTATGATGATGAGAAAGCGAAAGGTGATGGGAAAAGTGATGATCCCTCACCAACACTATAAGCATTACACTCATCATTATGAGCTTCAGAGAAGCTTTTTGTGGGGGATTAAGAATTATGCGAAAAATATCAAAGGAAGGCTTTGCCTTACTCCAACAATGGGAAGGCTTACGTTTAGAAGCCTATCAAGATGCTGTGGGGATCTGGACGATTGGTCATGGCCATACAACAGGAGCAGGGGCGCCCTTTGTGCGCAAGGGGATGAAGATTACCAAGGCCCAAGCAGAGGCCATTTTGCGACGCGATTTGGTGCAATTTGAAAAGGCTGTTGAACAGGGGGTGTTTCAGCCTTTAACGGATGAGCAATTTGCTGCTCTTGTCTCTTTTTGCTATAATGTTGGGGTGGAAGCTTTTTGCCAATCTACCTTGTTAAAAAAGCTCAATAAAGGGGATTATGAAGCTGTCCCCGCTGAGTTGCAAAAATGGACAAGAGCAGGAGGAAAACGCTTAAAAGGGCTTGTGCACCGGCGCGCTGCTGAAGCAGGTTTGTGGGCTAAGGGGGCTTATGTTTCTTCCAATTACCAAAAGGTAGAAACAGTAGAGAAATTGTCTCTGTTGAATGTGGAAATTTTAGCGCCAATTATTGGGTCTTTTTCTGGATTAACGGGTTTTTTCACTGGATATGGTCCTGTGCAATGGGCTTTGGCTGTTGTGATGGTGACAGCCGGGATTGTTGGTGTTTTTGTCTATATTGCTCGGATGAGAGAGGAAAAGAGATGACTCTGCTGTCTCGTTGGGGAGTGATGATGACGGCTCTTTTTTTTGTCGCTTTTACAAGTTTTTTCTATGGGCGTTCTTTTGAGCGCGGCAAAAGCTTAATCAACGCGATTTCATCTTTTCAAAATCGTGAGAAAATCAATGATGAAATTTTTGCACTATCCCCTTTTCACCTGTGTCTTGCTCTTGGTGGCATGCCAGAAGAATGTGCCGACATCTTGCGCCGGGTGGAGCAGGCCACCCTTGATTAATAAACCTGCTGATTTAGTTAAAACAGAACCCTTATTATCACGCTGGATTGTTGCGACGGATCGCTTTGGTCAGCAGCAAAAATGTTGGGGAATTTTATTAAAACCCCATTATTCTTTAACAGAACGCTTTTGATTCGGTTTATTCTCTTCCTTTGCGGTATTGCAAGCTTTGCCCTTCTTAATCTTATGAGATAGGTAGGCGGTTTATTGACCAATGTCGGTTATCTGCCAGTGCCAGATCTGCTAAGGTTGGTGTCTCTCCAGTATCTGTGGTTGATTTGTTGTCGGTGTTTAACTTTTATCTGGGATAACTTTGTTGTCTCGAGTTGATCTGTGGAGGGCTTATGCGGCCTTCTGTAAGTAAATCAGATGAGATCGATGAGAATAAGGGGGTGGGAGAATTTCTTTTCCCAGGATGCATGATTGCTTTTTGAAATAAGACAATTCATAATATTGTCTATTTGTTACATCTTTAATGATAGAGAGTCATGCTCATATCAGTATTTGCTATCAAGAATTTTCATGATCAATGAAGGGATATGAGGTGAATGGAATAAAGAAGCCACACGGTACGAAAAAAAGTCTATTGCCGACCTTTTTATCTCAAAAGATTACGTGTTTCTTGCAAAGAATCACGAAAAAGATGATTGTCAGCGTAACTCTTTTTGTGAGCGTGCTGCTTTTATGTTTTGTCATTATAAAAAATGTCATTCCCTCTTTTTCTACTCAAGAAGTAAAACAACAAAGCTTTGTTCCACTCGCAATACCAACATTTGATTTGTTCGTTTATTGTAAAGAAATTTCCGCGTCGGTAATGCCTAGTATGCGAAGTGAGGTTTATCAACGCTGTTTGCAATTAGAAAGCGAAACCTATTTGTCAATTCGTGCACTATGGAATCAAATTGCTAACACAGCAAAGAAAAAGTGTATAAAAATGATACGACCAGGAGATGGTAATTATTTTCTTCTTTATGATTGTTTGATCAATGAAAAAGATGGAGAAAACAATAAAATCCGTAATTATTTTTAGGATTTTCTAAGCGTGTATGGAAATTTTCTTTTTTTGAAAAATGACATAAAAAGCGAAAAAAACCGCACAGAAAAATTAATTTAACTCTTTTCATTTTGGTCCATTTTTTACCATAAAGTTACGCTATTCTTACAAGCATATGTTGCGTTTTTTGTACCTCGTGAAGGTGTAGATGAGGCGATTTATCGCTGAAGCTGCATATGTCAAAATTGGATGGGGTTATTCGCTACATACTCTGTAAGTAAGCTCACCCATGGTAATGACAGTTACTGTGGGTGATGGGGCCAGAGGGGTGTGGTTTTTCAGGTGCTTTTCCTATAATCGAGAAATGCAAGTGTATCGCGTGGGGCTATGGTGGTGGGTGTGCACTGATGGGGGGAAGGTGAAATTTTTTCGTGCATCTTTAAATTTAAGCAAATTTTGCAAGGTGGGTGAAGCCGCTGATTATTTAAGACGATAGGGGTGATGTCTTGTGTGTTTCAGTGTGCACTTTCTTTGAAAGACAAAAATTGTTATGGGGGTGAGTGCAACGGATATGCGTAATTTTGCTTTAAAGAATGTAATTTTCAGGTGGCAAAGAGAAGGAAAATTTCTCAAAGGAAGCAAAGCTTCTTTTAAGATCTTAATAATATGGAGACTATTGGGGTTTTTAAGCCTGAAAGTTATGTGGGGTTTGCGGTGTGGTCGTGATACATTCAAAAAAGAAAGCTATTTTTTATCTAAAATAAGGAGGGGGTAAGCTTTGTAGATTCATTATATTTAAGAGATACACAGTATATTTAAGAGATACACAGTTCTTGTAAGTTAAAAAACAGAAAAATAGAGAGACTATAAATCCCGTATAAAAGATGATGATTCTCTCTTATAAAGCTTTTTTTACGTAAGAGTTTTGTATTTTTCACACGAAAATAGATTTTTTTGTTATTTTTGCTATCAGACTGTTGTTATTTTCCTACACCCATGGTTGTTTTTTTTAATAAATATGGATTATTTGAAAAAACACTTGGCATTTTATGTGAATATCGCTACGATTCCACTAATTATTAGGGATATTAGGGGGTCGTGCTCAAGGATCTCCCACTATTTTGGTAGTTTTCAGGAAAAATGTGCCTTTAATTAAGATATCACTAAGTGTCATGTAAATGAATAAAACGGGGATAGTTCAATATTTTTTGAACATGATGAGTATTATCTAAAGAGATAATCCAATTATAGAGTAAATAAAGATAATCCAAAAGGGATGAATATGAGGCCACAGCAAAATAGACGGGTACGCGGTCACAACAATAATAATAACAATCATCGTCGCAATCCTAATCCGTTATCTCGAAATTATGAAAGTAATGGTCCAGATATTAAAGTGCGCGGAAATGCTCAGCAAATTGCGGATAAATACATAAGCCTTTCTTATGATGCACAAGGTGCCGGCGATCGTGTGATGTCTGAAAATTATTTACAACATGCTGAACATTATTTGCGTATTATCTTGGCTGCTGCTGGACAAATGCCGCCGCAAAATCAGCGTGACGAAAATCTTGAGCAAGAATGCGAAGATGGCAAAACAGACGGTACAAAAAAAGAAGAGCTCAATGGTGAAAAGCCTGTGTCTTATGCCCAGGTACCAAGAAAAAATGATCGCAGAAAAGGCAGAGAAAAACCTCAGCAAAATGGTGATGCATCAGAAATTCATACTGTTGCTGATGCAAATGGTAGCCTAGAACAACCGCCTGTTGCAAAAAAGCCTCCTGCCGTTAAAAAAGCCCATCTTGCAGAATTTTCTGAATCAGAAGATGAAGAAATAGACACTGTTGTCTCTTTGCCTTCAATCAAAGAAGAGGTAAGAAAAAAACCGCGTCGGCGTCCCTCTCCTCCTTCTTATGTAGAAGAAAAACTTTAAACATTTACCCCTTAACGGCTCCTTTAATCGATATAGAAAAAGAGAAAGCAATTGCCGAATCAGCAAGGACATCAGCACTGATGCTTTTCTCTTATCTCTAAGACAAAATATAGCTTTAAAAGCAGGTTAAGTTTTAAGATCTAAGTCGGGATGATGTTAGTCGTCTTGCGGTGGTGATAATCTTAATTCTTCTTGTGGTAGAGTTGTGAGAGTTGTTTTTTCTGATACAACAGAAAAAACTGCAAGGAGCACGCCGGTATAATAATCATAAATCATCAATTTTATTTTGCCATCAGGCATTAAAATTTGCAAAGAAAGCATTCGCCCTGCAAGGCTTTGCGATACAATTTTTGCGCCTTGCGGCAAAGATAATGTGTGGTGAGCCGTGTGGGGATGATCCTTATAAAGAGCAGACAGTCTTTCTTGTGTGGGGGCTGATATCTTGTGTGAACGGGGTTCTGGGGTCATAATTTTATACACAACCCCAGCAAATACAGCAAGAATGAGAATGATTGTGATGGCAATAGAGACAATCATTAAACGCATGAGCTTTTTTCTTACTTCCTCTACAGCAGGATCTAGAGGAGGCTCTTGGTGTAAAGGATGTTCAAGTGTCTTGAGGCGTGAATCATAAGAATCTTGTTGAGTCTGCATTTGCTTGTCCTTGGCCATGGTGCACTCTTCCATTTTCCATTATTTCAGAATGGATAGGATGTAAGACGTAAATGTTTTTTTTGCAATGCAGGAATTGTTGTTAAAGGGAAAATCAAGAAGAAATCACTGTGAAGAGATCTTCTTTATTGAGTGATGAAGCAAGAGAATTTTAACGGTATCGCAAGACAGTTTGCAAGAGTGAGATCGGGCAGTTTGCAAGATTTTTTACATTGACTAGATATCAAAATAATTATCAGGAACGCATAGGCAGTAAAAAACACCTTCTTGTGTTAATTGTAAAGAGGCTGAGCCATTAACGGCAGTGGGAACGATTTTTTCTAAAATGGTACTGCCAAAACAAGCATTTTGGTAAGAAGGTACAAGCGTTTTAGTGGTAATATTTTCGCTCCATGTAATGAGAAGTTGTGTCTGACCACAAATTTGCGTTTGGATATCACAACGGATACAGATATGTCCACCGTTTTGTGATAAGGCACCAAAAGAGTATGAATTGACAATGAGTTCATGAAACGCCAACCCAATATGCAGCGCTGCATTAGGGAAAAGGTAAGGATTGCTTCCTTCGATGGAAAGCTGTTCTACTTCTTTCGTAGAATAGTCCAAGGTTTGCGAACGGACTAATTCACGAAATTTAGCCCCACGCCAGTCGGAAGCGGTGATAAGGTCTTGAGAATGAGAAATAGAATGGAGACGCCCTTGAAATTTACGTAGGAAAGTCTGCAAAGATTCAGTATAGCGCGCGGTTTGGCTAGCAATACTTTGGATGATCGCTAAAAGATTTTTAGAGCGGTGGCTAACTTCTTTAAGCAAGATTTTCAAAACTTGTTCGCATCGACATAAACTTGAAATTTCGATTCCTGTCGTGATGACACCAATGATTTCTCCGCTATCATTGCGGTGGCAGTCAATTGAAAATTGGTACCAAGTCGCTTGTTTGGTTTTATTTTCAAACTGTACTTCGATGGTCTGCATTTTGCCCGTTGCTAAAAGCTGTAATTTGATCGTTTCCATTTGATTAGCAAGGTCGATCGAAAGAAAATCACGGTCACGACACCCTACATACCATTGATTGTACAAATGTTTAGGTAGGTTTTCAGCCCATAAATAAGTGAGATTTGTTGTTTGGTATAAAACACACATATCTGCGTTGCGGATAGCTTGCATGAGAGCACTGAGATGTGATTTCTCTACGGGAAAAGTGGAAACAGGGGTGATGCTCATCATGAAAATTATTCTTTCCATCAGGCAGCTTTAGAAGCATTTTCTTGAAAAAATAAAGCTTGTGAAATGAGCGCTTTAACCATATCAGGATTAAAAGGTTTGCTGACCAAAAAAGTTGGCTCAGGACGCTCCCCGGTTAACAATCGCTCAGGGAAAGCTGTGATAAAAATTACGGGAATACACTCATTTTTCAAAATATCATTAACAGTGTCAATGCCAGAACTGCTATCTGCTAATTGAATATCAGCCAAAATCATCCGTGGCCTTTTTTGTTGAAACATAGCCATCGCTTCTTCGCTGGTGCGCGCAACACCAACGACTTTATGACCAAGGCTTTCCACCATTTGCTCAATGTCCATTGCGATCAGCGGTTCATCTTCGATAATCAGAATTTGTGTGGTCATCTGCTCTGAAATATCAAGAGAGGCTTGGTTCAAAAAATGATGAAATGTTTGCGTATCAATATTCATGATTTCGCTAGCTTCACGCTCGTTAAATCCTTCCACAGCAATTAGTAAAAACGCTTGGCGTGCGCGTGGGGTGAGATAAGATAATTGGATATTCGCTTGTTGCTCAAAACCAAATTGCGGCAAAGGTTCTGCGATATTGGGTGTTGTTTGGTCAAAAAGATGACAAAAAAGCCAATAGGTTCCAATACGATCACTCGATACTTGAGGGAAAATAGAGATATCTGTAATGAGCGCTTCTAGCATGGCTGCAACATAAGCATCGCCCGATGATTGGCTGCCTGTTACAGATCGGGCAAAACGCCGAAGATAGGGAAGATGAGGTGCGATGCGTGTTGATAATGGCATTATCCGTATTCCTTTTGCTTCTTTGTGTGTTTGCAGGGAGATTTATTGGTGTGTGTAAGGAAATTTATAAGCACGTGTGTGCATCAAATTTTCAACATGTGAAAAATTACTCCTCCATCATATGGATCTTTTAAAGCTGCACTATATTTACAATTCGAGAGGGAAAAACTTACTTGGGCAAGTATATAGGTTAAGGGGATAAGAAATGAACAACTGTGGTGAAAAAAATCTTACAGATCGCTGTGCGTTCAGAGATAATCTTTTTGGAGTCAATAGAGAGATAGCACTCAAGTTGCGTCAATTTTATATGAGCATTCAAGAAGAGGCTATCCCTGCTCATTTTCTGGATCTTCTAGAGAAATTGGACCAAGCAGAACAAGCCAACGACCTACGTAATACAAAAAAAGGCTTAATCCTTTATGACAACCGGTGCGAAAAATTTTAAGAAAAAATTGATTTTGGTTTTCTTAACTCTGTGTGCTTTTGCTGTTTCTTTAAGGAGCAAGCGTAATGGAAGCGAGAGATTTCATGCAAGAGCTATTCGTAAAGAAGAGGGTATAGGGCATAAAAAGGCATGAGGCAGGCGAAACAATTTTGCCAGGAATACGAATATTAAATTTGCAAGGAGCACGAATATCAAAGTTCGGCTTTTTACCATCATACGGAGTGAGTTTTACAATCACATGCGTCAACGAAGAAAAAAGGTTCAAGACAGTGCCAGCATTTGGGTTCAAAATTTTGTCATTCGTCTCAAGCAATATAGGAAGTTCATTTCACAAGAGTTTAAAAAATCCTTAAGTAGGTTATTGGCCAATCAAAAAGGAGCTGTATTCTCATGAGTCCGTCTGGTCTTTTTTATGAAAATTCAGCAGCTCGATGTCACTTGGTTGTTGGAGTGATAAAGGTTGTGTTTGTAGAGCGTATGGTTTTTTACGGAAATTTTTTGCGATCAAATGTCAATATGAGGATTGAATCAACGTGATGGGAGAAAAATTTTGCTGGTTAGAAAATCGCGTTAAACCTCATAATCATGATGTTATGCTTGATGAAGCGCCACAAGTTAATGGAAGCGCTATAGGGATGCCTGAAAAAACATAAAAATGAGGGTCAATAATTTTGTATTTTTTCAATCTTTTATCATTTTCAAAGATGACGAGAATTTTTGGAGTGCGTCAGAGTGTTTGGCATGCAGTATTGGGAAAGAGAAGAAAATCTTATAGGTGAATGCACGTAAGGCAGTACGCGTAGAGGGCCTTTATTTACGTTATGAGTAATCAACCCCATTCTCTTTTTATACTTTTTAAGAAAGTGAACGGGTATCAGGTTTGCCGATAGAAATGGATAATAACAAAAAATGACTGCGTTTTCGAAACGATCTTCTCTGAGTTCAACAACACCGCGTTGGCGTTGGGGATGTGTTATTATTTCTCTTTTGATGGCTATTTTAGCTTCATTTTTGATTGCTCTTTTGTCTAATACTGTTGATCAAGAATTGGAACAGTTAAATATAAGCTCAGAACTTCGCGAACAAGCTGATTTAATGCTGATTAGTTTGGTCGATATGGCGACCGCAAATCGTCGTTATGAAGATACCCGTCTCGTTGAAGATAAAACCTTCTTTGCCAAAGCCGTTCGGGATCTTGAGGATCTTCTTAAATATACAAGTTTGATTGTTTATTCTCATCCGGAATGGTATGATTGGTTTACCTCCTTTAAAAAAGAAATCGAAGTGCGCAAACACAGTATGATAACCCATATGGCTGCCTTAGATGCTTTTCATGGTCCTTCTGCTGAATCTCCCTCATTTCCTGAAATAACAAAATTGCAAATGGCGCGTTTGCCGCAGTTAATGACACGTTTTATCAATGGAGACGGTCTTTCTCGGCAAAAGCAACGCGAAGGCATTACGATAATGCGCACGACTTTAACATTGGCAGCTATTGTCTCTGTCGTAAGCAGTTTTCTGTTAGCCTATATTGTCATTAACCGTTTTTATCGTGATGTGTATTCTTTAAAAACCTATCAATTGTTGCTTCATACTGAAAATTCAGCTCTTGAAGCCCGTGTGAAAGAGCGAACAGAAAAATTAGAAAAGGCGCGCAATCATGCCGAAAAGGAACGACAGCGTGTTGAAATGCTGTTGCAAGATGCCAGCCATCGCATTGGTAATTCTTTAAGTATCGTGTCTTCTTTGTTGGCATTGCAAATGAATCGTAGCCAAAATGAAGAGGTGCGTTCCATTCTAGGAGCTGCACGTGATCGTGTCCAGACAATTTCTACAGCCTATCGTCGCTTGCGGTTAAATGATGATATGGAAACAACTTTATTGGCGGATTTTCTAAATTCCGTTGTTCATGATGTTGAATTGGCGGTGCCGTTTGAATTGCGTGAAAATATCACCATTCATACAGATTTTAAAGATTGTCGATTATCTGCAAGGGATGCGACAACGCTTGGGATTATTCTTGGGGAATTGCTGACGAATGCTTTAAAATATGCTTTTCCTGATCAGCGCCCTGGAAATCTTTATATTTCTTTTGGCTCACAAGATGATGGCCGGATGGTTCTGACTGTTGTTGATGATGGTGTGGGGATGAGTAGCCAAAATGTAGAGGGAAAAACAGGCTTTGGGGAAAAAACAGGCCTTGGCCATTTGGTGATCGAACAGCTTTGTATGCAATTTGGTGCAAAACCTCTTTTTGAAACCTCTGAATTAGGGGGAACAAAGGTTACTATCCCTTTGCCAAAACTGACAACGCATGATGATACAAAAAAGGATGATGAGTCTGTTTCTTAAAGGGAGAGCTTGCCTCAACAACTCACTTATCCTTTTTAAGATTTACCTTTTTCAAAGAATACAGCGTAATTATTTTTTCGTGAAGATTTTTCAAGTAACAGCTTTGTTAAGTAACAATTTTATTTAAGTCGCATTTTTATTTAAGTGACGGGGCTGGCCACGAGAGAATCAATATTCTGTTTTTCACGTAGAAACGCCTGTAGGTCTTGGTTGGTTAAGATTCGACTATCGGGCAAACGGATCCGCATAGGGTCAACTTGCGTACCGTTAACGATAATTTCAAAATGGCAATGGGGTCCTGTTGCAAGCCCTGTTGATCCAACATAGCCAATAATTTGCCCTTGTCGCACTTTTACACCTGGTTTAATGCCTGGTGCATAAGCCTGTTGGTGCGCATAGCTGCTGACATAGCCATTGGCATGTTGAATGACGGTTTGATTTCCATAACCGCGGGTTCCTTTCATTTGTTTTACAACGCCATCACCAACAGCAATAATGGGCGACCCTTTAGGCGCAGACCAATCAACCCCAGTATGCATGCGCACATAACCTAAAATAGGGTGTTTTCGTGGTCCAAAAGGAGAAACAAAAGCGCCATTAGGAACGGGCTTACGGAGAAGAAAAGGTTTTGAACTTTTGCCTTCAAAATTATAATAATCAATAGTGCCGTCTTCTGCTTGGTAACGGTAATATTTGTATGTTACATTGCCAAAGGTAGCGCTTACATAACGGATTTCAGGATCTGGATTCATAGGAGCGTCAGCATTTTGGCCATCTGTATCATTTTGTTCTGGGACAGCATAAAATATTTCAAGCTGATCCGTGGGTGTGATGCGACTTTTCATATCAATATCAGTTGCAAGCAAACGAACAAGATGCTGAGAAAGTGTATTCGACAGATTGTGGCTAAGAATCGCATGATAAATAGCATCATAAACTGTTGGTAGCTTTGCTGTACTCACATAAGGATGAGGAATACCCTTTTGAAATGCTGTTTTAAGAGCATGCGACATTTCTGGTTCTGTGCTTTCAACAAACTGGTTATAATCATCCAAAGCGATAGTGATTTTATGAGACATTCCTTTGTAAATGCTGACACGGACAATAGTATCCTCTTCTCCTAAATGTGTAACGACCCCGATGCGGAGCAGATTTCCCTCATTAAGCCAGTTTGAATTATGGAATGTGGCTAAAGTTTCTGCAACCAGTTGAATTTGTTCTTCTGTATACTTTAAATCTTTAAGCGCTTCTAAGATGGTTTGTTTTTTATGAATAGGAATAATATCTTCAGCGTAATTGTGAGCGACTTCGATTCGATGATTTTGCGGCGAAATGGTTACATTTTCTTGAAAAACACGCACTTCAGGGAGCTCAGAAAATTCAAGAGAAGAGAATAAATCGTCCAATTGTAAAGGATCAATAAAGGGGAGTATAGGAAAATACTCATTGTTGTATTCTAAGTCGAAACCTGCTTTCCGTATTTCTTGTTGCACTTCG